>JBNKYQ010000033.1:0-16054 GCA_050300975.1 Kordiimonas sp. | reverse complement strand
TATTCTGGCGTTGATGGCGGCTATTTCGGCACCTTCTTCTCGCTCTGGTCCCCAGACGACGCAGCGGCACTTGCAGAGGGTGCCCAGCATGACCCCGCTGGCTATGCCGCTGGTTCTGACTTCTTCTTCCAGATGGTGTTCGTGGCCACTACCGCTTCGATCGTGTCCGGTACGGTTGCAGAGCGTATCAAGCTCTTCCCGTTCCTGATCTTCACCGCTTTCCTCGCAGGCATCATCTATCCAATCCAGGGTTCCTGGGAATGGGGTGGCGGCTGGCTGAACTCTGAAGGCTTCGCAAGTGCCTTCGGTGCAGAGTTCTCGGATTTTGCCGGCTCCACACTCGTGCACTCCGCTGGTGGCTGGGCTGCTCTTGTCGGCGCCATCATCCTTGGCCCACGTCTTGGCCGTTACACAGCTGAAGGCAAGGTTCGCCCGATGCCAGGCTCAAGCCTGCCGCTCGCAACGCTCGGTACCTTCATCCTGTGGCTGGGCTGGTTTGGCTTCAACGGCGCATCCCAACTGGCGCTCGGCACGGCTGGTGACAGCATCGCGGTATCCAACATCTTTGTGAACACCAACATGGCGGCTGCTGGCGGTGCGATCGCGGCCATGATCACCACCAAGCTTGTTTACAAGAAGGTTGACCTTTCCATGGTGCTGAACGGCGCCCTCGCTGGCCTCGTGTCCATCACGGCAGAGCCGCTGACGCCAGAGCCATGGTCCGCATCCCTGATCGGCGCATTCGGCGGCGTCCTGGTGGTCTTCGCTGTACCATTCTTCGACAAGCTCAAGATTGATGATGTTGTCGGTGCAGTATCCGTTCACCTTGTTTGCGGCATCTGGGGCACGCTGGCTGTGGCCATCACCAACCCTGACACCGCCTTCCTTGCTCAGCTGATGGGCGTCCTTGCGATCGGCGCCTTCGTTGTGGTTTGCAGCGCCGTTGTTTGGCTTGCGCTCAAATTCACTGTTGGTCTTCGCCTCAGCGAAGAAGAGGAAGAGCTTGGATCTGACCTCGCTGAACTGGGTCTGGAAGCATACCCAGAGTTCGGCAAAGGCTCTCAGAAGCTCAGCTTCTAAGGCCTGACCTAATTAACCTCGGAGCCCTTCTCTCCCTGGTAACCTCGGCAGTCGCGAGCTTTCGCGGCTGCCTTTTTTATACAGACTTTATTGATAATATTGTCATTACCCTTGCGAGCCCTATCTTTCTTTACTAGACTTTTAGGTCTATGAATGTGCGGGATGATGGAGGGACGTATCCGATGGCACTGGATCCACTGTACGCGACAGCACTCGAAGATTGTTCCTGGGAAGTTCCCCAGGACTATGAAACCCTGTTCAACTGGAACTATAGCGACGACCGTAAGGACCTGCTGAGCCTTTATAACAAAGGCAAAAGCATGCAGTGGGACACAGAGTCGCGGATTGACTGGTCTCATGAGCTTGATCCGCTCAATCCACTGGGTATTCCGATCGAACTGTTCCCTCTCTATGGGGCAGATTTTTTCATGAAGATGTCACCCAAGGAACAAGGCGAAGCCCGTCTGCACCAGGCGGCATGGAGCAACAGCCAGTTCCTGCACGGAGAACAGGGCGCGCTTATCTGCAGCGCCAAGATCGTTACCAATGTCCCTGACATGGAGGCAAAATTCTACGCGTCGACCCAGGTGATGGACGAAGCCCGACACGTTGAGACCTACAAAAAGCTGGTTGAAAAAATCGGCCTCGCCTACCCGATCACCGGTCCGCTCAAGACCCTTCTGGACCAGGTACTGCGCGATAGCCGGTGGGATATGACCTACCTGGGCATGCAGGTGGTAATCGAAGGCCTTGCACTGGCTGCCTTCTCAAATATCCGCGACCACAGTACAGACCCGCTGGCATCAGCCGTGAATGCCTATGTCATGCAGGATGAAGCGCGGCACGTGGCTTTCGGGCGCCTGGCGCTGAGGGACTATTACCCGGAGTTGATGCAATCCGAACGCGATGAACGCGAAGAGTTCCTGATCGAGGCCTGCTACCTGATGCGGGACCGTTTCCAGAACAAAGAAGTATGGGAAAACCTGGGCTACCCTATGAAGGAATGTGCCGAGTACCTTGAGAACAGCCAGGGCATGAAGATGTTCCGCACTAACCTGTTCAGCCGCATTGTGCCGGTTGTCAAGGATATCGGCCTTTGGGGCGACAAGATCCAGCATGCTTATGGCCAGATGGGCATCCTTGGCTTTGCCAACCTGGATATTGATGCCATGCAGGCCAACGACATGGCCGTCGCAGACGAGCACGATGCACGCAAGAAACATGTGGACGACACCATCGCTGTCGGACAGTCTGCAGCGGAATAGCCATTTCAACAGGAAATTAGGCAATAAGAAACCCAGAGGGCGATGGGGGTAAGCCCTCTGGGTTAGGCAATGCTCCGACAAATTGCCGTGGTGAACATTACATCATCATATTATATTACGGTTCTGACCTTTTCAAAGACAAAATTTCATCGTTCATTCAACAACATAGCCGTAAAATGATCCTGACCAAACGGCCAAGATGGTGCATTTTCAAAAAATGAAGAGGAATGCAACTCTACGGCCCTGTGGAAAACATCTTCTTCAATTTGAGCTAGAAATACCAACCAGCTTCCGCCTATCATCGATTCCATGATCAAAAGCGAAAAAAATTCCTCCTACTGGCAAAAGCGACTGCTACAGCTCCGATCTGAGCTCGAACATCTCGACAAGGAAGCCGTTGAAGGGCGTCAGGCTGTGGAGCTGGACCAGTCTCGAGTTGGCCGACTTTCGCGCATGGATGCGCTGCAAGGCCAGGCCATGAACAACGCCATCGCAGAGCGGCGCCGGGCCACCCTCATGCGCATCGAAGCCGCTCTCGCCCGCCTGGAGGACGGTGAGTTCGGCTATTGCACGATCTGTGGGGATGAAATTGCTGAAAAACGGCTGGAGCTTGACCCAACCGTGAGCGCATGCACAAGCTGCATCAAATAGCCCGGCGCGCTATCTGCTTTCGTCGTGGACAGTGTCCCACACGCCGAATTCGTGATTGATGCTCCATTCGATCAGGTGGCGGTAGATATCCTCGATATAGGCTTCATTGCCCTTGAGCTCCGCGGCCGTCTTCTTGGCCTTTGACACAACATCTTCAACGCGCCAGTTATCGCGCACAGCCCCGCGGTCCGCCTTGATGTGCCCTGCCTGTGCAATATAGCCGAGCCGCTCGATAAGCAGCGGGACAATCAACCGGTCTACCCTGTCGATTTCCTCGCGTACTTCGCTCATATCCTTGCACTGCTTCACTGCACTTCCTTCGCATTTTTAATGTAGGTCAACACCCAGCCTGACTAAAAGCTGGGCTTCCTTAGCGGGCTTGAGGCGATCATTCAAGAGGACAATTTGTCCGGGCTAAGTGGGATGGGGCTAGCGCTGCAAAATGTCCCTCGGCAGATGGTCGAACAGCAGCAAGGCGGCCTGTTCCTGCGTATTCAGGCGCGGCAGCAGGTCGAAAGCGACACGCATGCGCTCAAACTCGGCCTGATCAGTGGCGCCGCCTGCAATAACCATGGCGGCCTTGCGTTGGCCTGACAAGGCGTATACGAGCGCCAGTGAGCGCTTGCCGGCGGTCACACTGGCTGGCATATCCATTGTTTTCTGCAGCAAGGCAACAGCAGTCTCAAACTCGCCTTCAAGCGCGAAGGAAAGCGCCATGTTGCGGATAGCCCCGGGATGATTGGGTGCAATGGCCAGCGCGCGATCAAAAAGGATGCGGGCGCGCCGTGTGTTGCCTGTCACCTGCGCAAGCTGCCCGCCCAGCATCAATTGCGTTAAGTCTTTGGTGTCTGGCGTGATCACGTCGGCAAGCTGGGCATCGGCGACAGCATAATCTGCCCGCATGATGGCCACATCGACCTGCGTGAGCTTCAGCTCCGTCGAAGTGGCGTGGCTTGTGGCAAGCCCATCAAGAATGGCTTGGGCCTGGTCAAGGCGCCCGGTTTTCGCCAGTACACGCGCGATACCAAGGTTGGCGGACAGTAGCGTGGGATCGGCAGCTGCCGCCTGGCTAAATAGGTTATAGGCCCCTTCCAGGTTACCTGCCCGTTCAAATCCTTCAGCGACGGTTACGAGACCCGCGGGATTTTCACTTGCGAGCGCATTTCTAGCCCGTGCAGATATCGGCCCTTCCCCATGATTGACGCGTTTTTCCGGGCCGGTTGCGGCGCAAGCCGCCAAAAGCAGCAGCGGCACGAATTTGATTCGGTTGGATAAAATTTTAGCATTTTGCCCCCGCTAGCCCCGCTTTAGTCGATCAAATAGCCACAACGGACGGCTCAAACCGGCCAATTTGCGAAATATTTGTCGATCTTCGCCATTTGATGTATAGTCATAGCCGCTGAGAAAGCGCGTGTCATGGGTATTCACGCGTAGTTGGAGCAGAAAAAATGGACATTCAAGGAACAGCCAATACCAACGCTGCCGCGATTGCGGGGCAAGGTCGGTCTGGGGCGCTTGAGTCTGCAGCCACTGAACGCAAAAGTGCGGAAGATTCCGAAATTGAACGGAAAGAAGTTGAACCTTCCGATACTGGCGCTGGCGTTGGCGAAAAAGTAGACATTCAAGCGTAGTTTAGGCAGAACGCCGGACTTCTATTGAACATGGTATGAGCCTGCAATTGATTTTGCGGGCTTTTGGTGCACCGATATTTGGCATTAAAGCCACATTTGGTCATGCGACCGCCCGGTAGTTAGCCCACGAAGTGATACTTTATCAGAGCAAGAAGCTTCCTCGCATTGCCTGGAAGGTGCTTGTCGAGCGCCAGCAGGTCATCCCCTGCCCGATTGGCGGCACGCCATTCGATTGCCGCAAATGGCACAAGGCCAAGCACGGTTCGGGTCGCGGCGTCGTTGCGGGCATCCCTTAGGCCTTCGCGCAATCCGGCCAGGTCTTCACCAATAGAAGCCAGGAGTTTCTTGACCGTCGGCAGGACGGCGATGACCATTCTATTGGCCTGATCTGAACTGCTCGGCTGAACAGCAGAAGTCTCGCTTACCAGATTTTGCCAATCGCTCGATGGGCTCAATAGTTCATGCGGCAGCGCACGCACAGTGCCCATCAGGCTCCAGACGGTGCCTGCGAGCCTTGCGAGGTCGAGCTGACCAGCCCCTGCGTCTGTGTTGAGTACCTGCAGCATGGCGGCATTCAACGCGCCACCCGTGCCCTCGGCGTGGCTCTTAAGGCTGGCTAGGGTCACCTGAACATCGCCAAAGTCATCTGACCAGGTGTCGATGATCTCATCCAAATAAGGGCGGATGGAAAGGAAATCATGGATTTCACTGGCCAGGGCCTCCACAACAGGGTGGGCGCGCGGCGTGCCCGCGGCAATGCCTTCCAGGGCTTCGCGCCACCACTGCAGCCGTATTTCACCCAGCATGGCTTCAGAGACGACTGCACGGGTCTTGGCGACCTCCTGGTTGAAGGCGATAAGGGCCCAAAGCGCGGTACGCCGGTCTGCCGGTGCGAACAGGCTGATATAATAACGGTCCACGTCATGTTCCCGTGCCTGTTGGCGGCAGTACTCTATGTTTTGCTGCTTGGTATCCATGGCGCGCACCATGGCGCCAGCGTGGCTGATTTGCAATAGAATTAACGGGAGTGAGGGTCGGGCTGATTGCGGCCCCAAAGGCCCCATCCCATTGTTTTTCTTGTGAAACCCATACTCAAACGGTAAGATTTAGGCGGGACGGCGTTAAAATCGCTCAATAAAAAGGGGAGCTAGGAAATGGGAAAAATTTTAGAATCGTTACAGAATACGGTCATTGCAGGCTTTGTAGTCCTGCTGATTGTTATCGCAGTCATGACAAATGGTTTCGGTGGTGAGCTTGACTTTCAGGCCGTATTTTTCGCGCGCTACATCCACGTACTTGCTGGCGTGATGTGGATCGGTCTGCTTTGGTATTTCAACTTCGTACAAATTCCAACCATGCCGTCCATTCCGGATGAGCAGAAACCTGCGATTGGCAAGCATATTGCCCCGAAAGCGCTATGGTGGTTCCGTTGGGGCGCGATGATCACAATCCTCAGCGGCCTGACACTTGGTCACCTCAATGGCTGGTTGGTTGATGCCCTCACCCTCGCTGAAGGCACTCGCTCTATCGGCATCGGGATGTGGATGGGCATGATCATGTGGTTCAACGTATGGTTCGTGATCTGGCCGAACCAGAAGATTGCCCTGGGCATCGTTGAAGCGGATGCGGCGGCCAAACCTGCAGCAGCGCGGAAAGCCATGCTGTTCAGCCGCACGAACACGCTGCTGTCTATCCCAATGCTATACTGCATGGTGAGTGGCCAGAATGCGGGTGCTGGCTGGTAAGCTACAACCCTTCGCTAGAATCAGAAAAGGGCCGGAAAACCGGCCCTTTTTTATTGTCTAGGGTATGCGCCTGAAAGTTTATTCAGCCGCTTTCCGCGCTTCAGCAGCTGCAAGGTTTTCTGCTGCGAACGCCCAGTTCACCAGGCTTGACAAGAAAGTCGCGATATAGTCCGGACGACGGTTCTGGAAGTCCAGGTAATAGGCATGTTCCCAAACGTCCATGGTCAGGAGTGGTGTCTGGCCGTCGGTCAGCGGGCATTCAGCGTTCAGCGTCTTAACAACCTTCAGGCTGCCGTCTTTATCGAGCACGAGCCAGGCCCAACCAGAGCCGAACTGTGTTGCACCAGCGGTCTTGAAGGCCTCAACAAAGGCATCGAAGCTACCAAAGTCGGCGTCGATCTTGTCTGCAAGCGCGCCTTCAGGCTTGCCGCCGCCGTTTGGCGCCATGGAATGCCAGTAGAAGGTATGGTTCCAGATTTGGGCAGCATTATTGAAGATGCCGGCTTTGGTCGCGTCCCCTGCTGTTGCCACCATGATGTCTTCAAGGCTTTTGCCTTCAAAATCGGTACCCGCCACCAGGTTATTCAGGTTAGTGACATAGGCATTATGGTGTTTGCCGTGGTGGAAACCAAGGGTCTCAGCCGAAATGTGCGGCTCAAGGGCGTCTTGCGCGTACGGCAGTGCAGGAAGTTCAAAGCTCATGGGGAGATACCTCTTTCGGTAAGAATTACGTTAAAACATAAAGAGTTGCATGGCTTAGCTAATGCAAACCACCTCCCATTTCAATGCCTGTGCAGTGAATTTTTCTTTACGGATAGGGATGTTCGGCTTGTTCGCCGCGCGCGTCCATTTCATGCTGCACCGCCAGGAGGCGGTAATGCTCTGCCATGCTGCGGTTTTTGGCGATTTCAGCGTCCGTCAGTTTGCGCATGAATTTGGCAGGGGACCCAGCCCATAACTCACCGGAACGCACCGTTTTGCCTGGTGTCAGCATGGCGCCTGCCGCCAACATACCGTCGCTTTCGATCACGGTATTGTCCATAACGATGGCAGCCATGCCGACAAAGGCATTATCCATGAGCTGGCAGCCGTGAAGCATGGCTTTGTGCGCCACCAGCACGTCGCGACCGATGGTCGTGGGATAGGTGCGGGTTGATACATGCACAACGGTACCGTCCTGGATATTGCTTCGGGCGCCAACGCGGATCTGGTTGACGTCCCCGCGCAGCACACAGTTATGCCAGATGCTGGCGCCCTCACCGATCTCCACATCGCCCACAATCTGGGCGCCATGGAAAACAAAGCTGCCTGCGCCAAGCACAGGCCATTTGCCTTTGAACGGCGTCAAGCGCCCGCCTAAGTGGGTCTCGCGGTACAGCGGCGTATCAGAATTCTGTGTCACCATCGCGCGTTAAGGGAACATTGGCGCCTGCATCAGGCCCGTGGTTTCCTCAAGCCCTAGCATCAGATTCATATTCTGGATGGCCTGCCCGGAAGAGCCCTTCACCAGATTATCAATAGCCGATACGACGATGGCCCTGCCCGGGATACGGTCCTGGAAAACATTGAGTACACAGCGGTTGGAGCCCCGCACCATGCGTGTGGCCGGCACAACACCATCGTCGAGGACAGAGACAAACGGCTCATCTGCATAAGTCGCGACCAGCTGATCCTTCAAGTCCTGTGCGGTGTTGTCGCCCTTCAGGCGCACATATATGGTCTCAAGCTCACCCCGGTTCATCGGCACCAGGTGCGGCGTGAAACTGATACGCACCTCCTCATCGGCGGCTAGCGACAGTTCCTGCTCAATCTCTGGCATGTGCCGGTGTTGGCCGACGCCGTATGGATGCATGGCTTCAGCCACTTCCACGAACAGATTTCCTTCTTTGAGCGACCGGCCCGCACCGGATACGCCGGATTTCGCATCAATAATGATGTCCTCGCTGGAAATCTGCCCTGCTCTTAGAAGCGGGATCAGCGCCAGGAGCGCGGCGGTCGGGTAACAGCCGGGGCACGCGACCAGATGAGCCTTCGCAACCAGATCACGATTAACCTCTGGCAGGCCATAAACGGCTTTGGGCTGTATGTTGACCGCCGAATGCTCTCGGCCATACCACTGGGCATAAACGGCGGCATCCCGCAGGCGGAAGTCCGCCGACAGGTCCACAACCTTCACCTCTCCCGGGATCGAATCCGCAAGATCACCGGTGGTTTCAACAATCATCTCGTCCAGAAGGCTGTGCCCGGTTGCGTGCAATAGGCCCTTGATCACTTCCTGGCTGGTAGCATGCGGCAGAGCACAGAAAACCACATCCAATTCAACGGCGGGCCATTCCACCTCATCAAGGCCGATCAAGTCCGGCAGGCCATAGCCAGCCAGATGCGGAAACACATCGCCGATTGGCATCCCGGCTTTTCGCTCGGCCGTCATCAACGCAATTTCAACATTGGGGTGCGTCAACAACAGACGCACAAGGTCTGCGCCCGTGTAGCCGCTGGCGCCAAGAATACCGACCCGATATTTACGTGTGACAGACATAACAAAGCCTCTGATCAAAGTTGGGAAAGAAAAATGCCATGTCCTATTTTGCGACATGGCATTCCATAAGTCATTGTATTTCTGCACCCTGCCCGTGAAGATTTTTATCTCAAAGGCTCAAGGCGGGCTAACGGATCAAATGTCCGGCGGCATCTCAGCAATGGCTTCCTCGAGCTCGATAAAGCCGGGCATATGCAGGCTTGGGACATTCCGGCGGCCGATCTCTACCGAGATTTGCGGCGGATTGCCCTGAAGGTGCGACACCAGCACAATCTTGATCAGGTTCATGAACTGGCCCTCTTCGGCCAGAATCTGGCCCAAGCGACCCGCAATAGGTGCCACCATCAGGTAGGAAAGGAAAATCCCGAGGAAGGTACCCACAAGGGCACCACCAACCATGCCGCCCAGAACCTCAACCGGTTCCGCGATCGCGCCCATGGTTTTCACAATACCAAGAACCGCCGCCACGATACCAATCGCGGGCAAGCCGTCCGCCATGGTCTGCAGTGCATGCTGGGGTTCATGCAATTCCGCGTGATGCTTCTCGAGATCCGCGTTCATGGCGTCTTCCATCTGCATCGGATCATCGAAGTTCATGGTCATCATACGGACATAGTCGCAGATGAACTCTACCACATGATGATCTTCCACGATGCGCGGGAAGTTCTGGAAAATTTTCGATTCTTCCGGGTTTTCCACGTGGGCTTCAATGGCCACAACACCCTTTGTTCGCATTGTCTTGCACAAAAGGAACAAGAGGCACAATAGGTCCCGGTAGTCTTCCGACTTCCAGTGCGGCCCCTTCATTACCTTGCCGATGCCCTTCATCGAGCCCGTCATGACGCTGGTGGAGTTGGCGCTGATATAAGCGCCCAGTGCACCGCCGAAAATGATCATCAATTCGAACGGCAGGGCCTTAAGGATGATGCCGAAGCTGCCGCCCGATAGAGCGAAGCCGCCGAACACCATCACAAGGACCACGATTAGACCGATGATTAGAAACATAGGGCGTGCCTGCCTTCTGTGGTTAACTTGCCTGCGAGGCTCCGACAGCGTCGGAACCCCTTTTGTGTATCTTTACAGGTTCGCCAGTGTTGATCAATAGGCTTAACACACCTTTAATTTTAGCTATCATACTGAAAATCAATAAAAAAGGCGGGCACTGGTACCCGCCTTGGTGATGAGTCAGCGGCCGGACGCTAATATTTGACCGAACAACCATAGGGCTTGGTTGAATTTGGCGTCACGGCTTCGCCTGCCTTTAGCTGCATCCATGCCTGCAATGCATAGTTTGTCGCCTCATCAAGCGATGATGCGCGCGAGGACGGACGATCATCGATCGCGCCCATATATTGAAGGATGCCGGCGGCATCGATCAGGAACATCTGCGGCGTGGTCTTGGCACCATATAGGCGGCCAATCTCGCCCTTTGGGTCCAGAACAAGCATGTCATTATAGGTGCCGCGGCTGACACTGAGCCGTTCGGCTTCATCTGCATCAACAAAACCTTGCTTCCCTGGCGCCGAGGAGATGATGGAAATCCAGGTCACGCCCTCTTCCGTAAGCGCGCGTTGCGTGCGCTGCATGTTGCCGCTGGAATAATGTTTCCGCACATACGGGCATTCATGGTTGGTCCACTCCAGCATCACAGGCTTGCCCTTGAGTTCAGACAGGGTGATGCTCTCACCCGACGTCAGCGTACCGGTGAAATCAGGCGCTGGCTTGCCCGGCACAGGGCCATCCGCAAAGCTTGCGGCAGACACGCCCATAGCGATGATTAGTGCGAAGATCAGTCTCATGTCCGGTCTCCTATCAGTCGGATTTGTGTGTAGCCATGACGCTGGTGATGCTGCCGGGGCCAAGAATTTCGGGCAATACAACGGGCTCACGCGCACCAGCAGGATAGAATAGATAAAGGGGTACGCCCGCGCGTCCGTGGCGGGCAAGCACCGCACCGATTTCTGCGTTCCTGTTGGTCCAGTCGCCTTTCATAACCACGGTGCCGGTTTCGCGGAACGCCTTCTGGGTGGCGCTTGTCAGGACCGCGATCCGCTCGTTAACCTTGCAGGTGATGCACCAGTCAGCCGTGAAATAGACAAACACGGGCTTGCCGTCATCCAAAAGGCTTGTGAGCGCCGCGCTGCTGTATGCGACCTCTTCCACATAGCCTTCGCCTGTGGTGTGGATCGGCTCGACCCAGGGTTTGGAGACGATGCCGTAGACAGCAAAGGCAGCCACAGCCCATGCAATGACACGGAGCGGCATTCGCCCCGCTGCCTGTTTGCCAATCCAGATCGCAAAGACAATGCCGATGATGGCAGCCAGCAGCACCAGCATGGCAACCGCGCCGGTTTCACGGGTGAAGACATAGAGTAGCCACGCGGCCGTCAGATACATTGGGAAAGCCAGGCCTTCCTTGACCTTTTCCATCCAGGGCCCAGGTCGCGGCATGATCCGCGCAAGCGCCGGGCTGTAGGACAAGGCGAGAAACGGCAGCGCCAGCCCAAGGGCCAGGAAGCTGAAGACCACCAGCACGACAAGGACAGGCTGCGTCAGCGCAAAGCCGATGGCGGGGGCCATGAAGGGGGCCGTACAGGGCGTCGCCACCAGCGCCGCCAGCACCCCTTTGAAAAAGGCCCCGCGGACGCCTTCCCGCGCCGCCAGCGACTGGCCCGCGCCTTCAATGCCGAACTGTATGTTGAACATGCCAGATAGCGACAGCGCGACCACCACCATCAAGAGCGTCATCAAACCAACGAACACAGGCTCCTGCAGCTGGAAGCCCCAACCGACCGCGGTGCCCCCTGCCCTGAGGATGAGAAGCGCTGCAACAATCGCCATGAAGCTGAGCCAGATACCAAATGTGTAGGCCCAGCCTTCCTTCTTGCGGTTGGCAGCCGTTTTATAGTTGGCAGAGACAAAAGCGAACGCCTTCAGCGACAGGATGGGGAACACGCACGGCATCAGGTTCAGGATCAATCCACCCACCAGCGCGAAAATCACCGCTTCCCAAATCGAGATCGTCGCGACGGGTACTACCGGAGTATCTGACGCCGCTACCGCACCTGCCACCACTTTAAGCATCGGGCTCATGTCGAACCCTTCGCTTCGTCCATCTGCATATGTCAGCTTGAGCACCCCTGCAGCGCTCTGAACGTCAGGCGCACCCGGGGACCGAACGGCTGAGAGCGTAATGCCGTCTGGTGTCACCGCAAGCACCTGGTCGGCTGCATAATCAAGAACACCTGCACCTTCAGGGAAGAAATAGGCGCTGGCTACGTCATTCGTTTCATCTTGCGCCATATAGACGGCCAGAGAGGCCGTATCACCCTGCACGGTCAGGTCTGAGCTCCAGTAGCTTGGGTCAGGCAAGGCGCTACGAGCTGCCTGAAAGGTCGTGCTGGCTTTAGTGTCTGTGGCTGCCTCGCCTACAGGGAGCTCAATGGCGAGCTCAGTAACCTGAGGCACGCATTCCACCTCGCAGATCAGCCATTCAGCTTCAAGTGAAGCGGTGAATTTGGTGCCACGCGACGGTGCGCGTGCAGGGAGGAGCAGCGTAACGGGGGCGTCATAGCCGTAATTGACCAGTGGGCCCAGTGGCAGGCGCTTTGGGGTTGGGAAGAGCGGGTCACCGACGGTGGCGTCACTGCCCATACGCCAGTCAAAGGCCGGGCTGGCACCACTGTCCCCGGAATTTTTCCAGTAACTGTGCCAGTTGGTGCGCGGTGTGATGGTGATCGCCAGCCAAAAGGCCCGGCCTGCCTCAACCGATGTCATGTCGGCTTCAATGACAAGGCTGCTGTGGCTGGCCTCTACACGGGCCAGTTCCTTCGCCTGGGCACTACCTACCCATGCAAACGCCAGACAAAACGCGATCAATCCCTTGAGAAAACTCTTCACAATCCTGTCCTTCTTGGGTCCATGGCCCGAAAGTTTAGTCTTTGTTACCACGCATATAGCATGCTTGCCCTTCTGAACACCTCACATGTTCGTCAGGTAGGAGGGAGGCCGTTGGGTGCGATCGCAATTACGCGCAGATCATTCACGTTTGTGAGTGTAGGTTTAACTTTAAATAATCCCGCCTATCTCATTGAAATATCGAAGACTATCATTGTTTTCTAAAAACGCGCGCGCATCCAGGCCAGCTGTTTTCGCCCGCCCTCTGTCTTCTGGCGAGGTCATAGCGCCGGCGGCACCGCCTGTGCCATCCATGCCGTCTGTGTCGGCAGCAAAGCCGTAGATTGACATCTCGGCAGACAAGGAGGCGGCCAAGGCCAGGACATATTCCTGATTGGGGCCGCCCTCGCCTGTACCAGTCACTGTGGCTGTCAGCTCGCCGCCAGACAACAGCAACAGCCTGCCGCCGTCACCGGTTTCAAGATGTTGCTGCGCGATGGCGGCATGAAGGGTGGCGACATCTCGGGCCTCGCCAACGATATCGTCGCCCAGGTTGATCACCTTAAAACCGGCTGGATCGGCATAAGCTTGAGCCGCACGAAGCATCTCAGGCGCACTGGCGATGATCTGGAAGCTTGTCTTGTCCGTCGGGAAGTCGTCAGGCTTTGGCGCCCACGTTTCAGGCTGCTTGATGCTGTATGCCTGAAGGATGGATACCGCATCGTCGCGCATGCTGGTGTCCGGGACCGTTGGACCTGACGCGATCAGGCTTGGGTCGTCCCCAACCACGTCGGATATGGCCAGCGTGACGATCTTTCCTGCTCTGTTGGCAGCCGCAGCCAGCCGTCCGCCCTTGATGCGCGACAAGTGTTTCCTGACGGTATTCAGCTCTCGAATGTCAGCGCCGGCGAACATCAGGTCCTTGATCAGGCGCCGTTTCGCATCGAGCGCCAGCCCTTCCACGGGAAGACACGCCAGTGAAGAGCCGCCGCCGGAGAGAAGTACAAGCAGCAGCTCTGTCTCAGTCGTCCCTGCAGCAAGAGCCAGTGCGCGTTCTGCTGCTGCCACGCTGCGCTCATCGGGCACAGGGTGGGCGCTTTCGATAACCTCGATGCGACGGCATGTTTGGCCATAACCATCCCGGCACACCGCGATGCCGGAAAGTGTCACATCGAGCCACGCTTCCTCAACCACCCGCGCCATCGCGGCCGCAGCTTTGCCCAGGGCAATAACTTTAACCGCACTGAAGGCTTTGGGATCAGGCAGGTGTGGAGGCAGGCAATTTGCTGGCAGGACGGGCCTGACGGCCGCCGAAAACAAGCCTTTACAAAAGACCCGCCACTGCTCGGATTGGTCAGTCGTCACCACCGACTGTCCGTTCAAAGGCTCCCATGGAGCCTGGGAACACCACAGGGCTTTCCAGCCCATCGTTGGCGACGGAGGCCACGCCGAAGAAATAATTGTCGATCACAACATTCTCCAGAGTGTAGGACCGCGCTTCGGGGCCGACAAAGTGGCTCCAGCGCCACTGTGGGTCTGTGGTCAGGCGCCAGTAAACCTTGAAACCGCGCAGGTTGGCGCGCTCTCGCTCGTCGCCTGGGACATCCCATTTGATGGTGGTGGAAGGTGACACTGCGCCTTCAAGCGTCACGTCGCTTGGGAATGGCGGTGCCCCAGCCATGGACGCAAGCGTCACAACGTTCAGCGCTGTAAGCTTTCGGGCATAGTCGAAGTTAACGCCGTCAAGCGTGTCGCCATAATTGATGCCACCCTCGGTGCGGATGTCCTGGTGCTGGCGATTGTAATTCTCATTGGTTTCCATGATGCGCACGCCGGGCCAGCCAGCCTCGTTGAAGGGCCGGTGGTGGCCGCCGCGTCGGAACCGGTCCAGCCGGTAAACCATCATAACATCAAGGTTCGGGATATAGTCTTCGGCCAGGCGGTCTACGAGCCGGGCGATATTGCGGCTTGGGCTATCCACCTCACCGCCCCAGAAACGGCGCTGGCGGGCCTCATCCGCGGTCTCGGTCACCCGTGTGCCTTCAGAGAAGACGCGGGCTGTGGTGTTATCAATGACGCCGTTGACGCCCTCAATATTGCCGATCATATCGTTGTTCAGCACGCCCATCAGGCGCCAGCCTTTTTCCTTGATGTGATTGGCCAGGATCGCGCCGCCATAAAGCCCCTGTTCTTCACCCGAAAGCCCGGCATAGATGATGGTGCCGGGAAATTTGGTCTGGCAAAGCACACGGGCGGCCTCAAGCGTCCCGGCCATGCCTGACGCATTGTCGTTCGCGCCTGGTGAATCGCTGGAGCCGTCAAGTGGGTCAGAAACACGGCTGTCGATGTCACCTGACATCATGACAACCCGGTCTGGGTCCAGGATGCCGCGCTGAACGGCAATAACGTCCACCACTTCCGTTGGGTTTGGGATACGGGCGCCGGTGACCACGTCAGAAATGGTGTAGACTTCAAGGTCTGCGACACAGCCCTTGGCGATAGTCTTGAACTCGGCTTCGATCCAGCGACGGGCGGCGCCGATGCCGCGTGTGTCAGACTTCGTATCTGAGAGCGTATGCCGGGTGCCGAAGCCCACAAGCTTGGTGATATCCGCTTCAATCCGCGCGGCGGAGACATCCGATACCATTTTATGCAGGCGCTGTACTTCGCCTTGAGGTCCTTCGTGGTGATCGGCGAATGCCCCTGAACTGGCCATCACGGCGGCGGCAGCGATCAATCCATATTTAGCCCGTTTCATATATCCCTCCGGTTTGTTATTGGCGCTCGATCTTGGTGTAGGTTTCCCTATCCATATCAATCGCGTTTGCGCTGATGGACCTGGCAGTCGGCACAAGAGGTTCGAACCTCTTGACCAGCGCATCGGTCAGCGCCTTTTTAGTGGGCGTATCACGCCCGGAAAGCAGGTAGCAGGTAATATGCAGCGCTCCGTCGGGTTTTCCAGCCACAAGCGCGTGATCAACCGGGTAAAGCCGTACCTTGATATCTGTCGCACCAAACTGACCTGACGCTACGGCTACCTCGTGTGCGGCTTCCAGCATGGCTTCCGGCGTGACTTCGGCCTCAAGCGACCGGCTATATTCAACGATGAAATGGGGCATGGAAAATCTCCTAAAAAATACTGACGTGCGATCCTAGTTCGAACTGTCGACCTTGAAAAGGCGCTGACATGGTGGTGATACACACTATTTGCATATGCAGCTAATAGTGTTAGAATTGCACCTAGTG
>JBNKYQ010000032.1:0-16147 GCA_050300975.1 Kordiimonas sp. | reverse complement strand
GGTGATTGGCTCTTACCACAATATTTTCCGTGTCGGCACGGCGCTGCAGAACCTGGAATACTGGGTGCTGAACGATGTGATCTGGCGCAAATCGAACCCGATGCCAAACTTCCGCGGCACGCGTTTCACCAATGCGCACGAGACGCTTATCTGGGCGGCCAAGTCTGCGGACAAGGGCGGTTATACGTTCAACTATGACGCCATGAAGGCGATGAACGACGACACGCAGATGCGCTCTGACTGGACGCTGCCGATCTGTTCTGGCGGCGAACGCCTCAAGAATGGCGACAAGAAAGCCCACGCGACCCAGAAGCCGGAGAGCCTGCTTTACCGCGTGCTGATGTCCTCCACCAAGCCAGGGGATGTGGTTCTGGACCCATTCTTCGGCACGGGCACCACGGGGGCCGTGGCCAAGAAGCTGGGCCGTGACTTTATCGGCATCGAGCGTGAGGACGATTATATCAAGGTGGCGATGGACCGGCTTTCCAAGGTGGAACGCCTTGACGACGAAACGCTCGGCTTTACCCAAAGCAAACGCGCGCAGCCACGGGTGCCTTTTGGTTCTATCGTTGAGCGCGGCATGATCGAGCCGGGTACCACGCTTTATGACTGCAAGCGCAAATACACCGCCCGCGTCCGGACCGACGGCACGCTGATCACCGACATGGAGAAGGGCTCCATCCACAAGGTTGGCGCCAGTGTACAGGGTGCGCCGGCATGTAATGGCTGGACCTTCTGGCACGTTGAAGAGAAAGGCGAACTGCTGCCGATTGACTTCTTCCGCCAGCAAGTGCGCGCGGAAATGAACTAGTCAAAACACAAGATACCTCCGGAAGCACGGATGCCCGTCTGTGCTTCCACCAAAGGCGCTGTCCTGCCCGGACAGCGCCTGTTTTTATGCGCGGACGGAGGGGGCTGACGTACGCACAATCTTTTCTTAAGTCACTCTGAACCCACTTGAAATCCTGCATGGACATGCGAGATTCATGGTGTCGCGGGTGGTACGGAAAACCGGGCGGTTTTCCCCTGCGAACAGCGGCCTGAAGCCGCGCATTGCGTTTGTTCGGAGACCAAGATGAGCAAAGAGCGCAACACCAAAAAAGAACTGAAGAAAAAGCCGCTTCTGGACAAGAAGGCGAAGAAGATGAGCAAAGCAACCAAAAAGGTGCCTGCCTATCTCGCTGGCTAAAGGTATCAGCCTACTTTAAGCTTCTGGATCAAGGCAGGGCCGCCAAGTGCGGCCCTTGCTTTTATATTTACTGGCAGATTGTTTGCCTTATGGTGGGACGACCTTCAGGTGGCCCACAGGGAGAAATATGATGTCACGTCTTTTGGCAATTCTGGTTTCGGTGTTTTGGCTTGGTGTCACAGCACATGCAGAAGACCATCACCTTGATCTTGCGAACGCACGCGTGGTGTCTGATACGCTGACCACCGGAGGCCAGCCAACCATGGCAGATCTGGAGCACTTCAAGAAAGCGGGCTTCACGACTGTCATCAACCTGCGGCGTGATGGTGAAGTAACAAAGCGCGATGACCCGGAAGAGGCGAAGCGTTTCAACTTTGATGAAGCTGCGGCTGCCAGCGCTATTGGTCTAACCTATGTCCATCTGCCGATTTCATCCAAGGACGGGCTGACTTCAGAAAACGCCAAGCTGCTGGATGATGCCCTGAAGGCCGCACCTGGCCCAGTTCTCGTTCACTGCGGCAGCGGCAATCGTGCGGGGGCGCTGATGGCATTGAAGGCCTTCCATCTTGACGGCAAGGGGGCTGAAGAAGCTCTCGCGATCGGTAGGGCTGCCGGGCTGACCAGCCTGGAACCTAAGGTCAGGGACCTTCTCGGCCTTGATCCCGTCGAGGATGCCCCCAGCAACCCTTGATTTATTCGTGCCTGAGGGCCATCACCGGGTTGGCTCGCGCGGTCCGGTATGCATGCCCTGCCACGGTCGCCGCAGCAATGGCGAACGCCAAAACACCTGCCGCCAGGAAATAGTGTATTCCAAGATCAATACGATAGGTGAAGCCCTCCAGCCAGCGGTTGGAGAAATACCAGGCAATAGGCCAGGCGATCAGGTTGGCAACCAGTACCGGCTTCGAGAATTGCAGCGTCAGCAGGGTGACGATATCCCGTACTTTTGCGCCCAGAACCTTCCTGATGCCAATCTCCTTGGTGCGCTGCTCTGCCGTGAAGGACGCCAGGCCATATAGCCCGAGACAGGAAACCAAAATGGCGAAGATTGAAAAGTATGCGAACATTTCCGCGCGTTGCTCGTCTGCCTGATAGAATGCATTCAGGTTATCGATCATGAATGACTTCTCAAGCGGGAACTGGGGCACAATGCGGTTCCAGGTGTCTTCGATCTGGCGCAGTGTTTCGGGTATCTGGCCGGCCTTCAGGTTGACCGTCAGGGTCCAGAAATCGTCTTCCTGTACCAGAAACATGAGTGGGTCCAGGGCATCGCGGGCCGAACGCAGGTTCATATTCTTGACGACCCCGACGATTTCCATGGCCACAGTGATGCCTTGAAAATTATCAACGAAGACGGTTTGGCCGAGTGCAGCCTCAGGGGAGGCAAACCCATAGTAGGCAACGGTTTTTTCACTGATGATCGCTGTTTGCCGGGCCATGCCCCCTTCTTCAAGCGGTTCCTGGAAGGAATCGGCCTGATAGGCATCAGAGAAGAAGCGCCCTGCAATCAGTTCCGCGTCGAAAAACTCCAGGAAGCCATGGTCGGCTGGCAGGACTTCAGTATCCTTAACTTCCAAATAGCCGCCCGCATCAACCTTGACCGGCCAATCCCAATATCCGCCGAGCGGGATATCCCGGGCAGAAAAGGCCGTGCCGTCCACGCCTGGGAGCCTCTCGATTTCCTGCCGGACCGTTTCGGCGACATCTCGTACAGGCCCATAATTCATGTTCGCAAGGGAAAGCTTGTTATCCACATCCAGGCCACGGGTCATGCTCTGGGCATATTTGACCTGGCTGTAGACGACAGCAGTGGCGATCATGAGGCCGATGGAGATGGTGAACTGAAGGGTGGTCAGTGCCTGCCGCAAACGGGCCGTGCTGGATTTGGTCGCGCTGCTGGAATGCAAGACACGCCCAGGCCGGAAGCTGGACATCTTGGCAGCCGGCTGGAGGCCTGCACCGATTGCAATAACAACCACCAGTGCCACAAGGCCAGCCTGTACAATGGGGTCACCGAATGTGTTCAGGTTCAGGATTTTGGCCACAAAGTCATTGAACCAAGGCAGCGCCGCTTCCACCATGGTGAAGGCGAGCAGGAGAGCGATCAGCGTGGTTAGCAGGGTTTCGCCCAGAAGCTGGGTGATGATCTGTTGGCGGGAGGCGCCGACCACCTTCCGAAGCGCAATCTCGCGCGCCCTAAGCGTTGCGCGGGCGGTCGACAGATTGGTGAAATTGATGATGGCAATCACCAGGATCAGGATGGCGATCGCAGAGAAGCTATAGACGACCATAATATCGCCTGATGGCGTCATCTGGAAGCGGCCCGTTGAATACAGGTGGATGTCTTCAAGGGGCATCAGCCTGATCTTGTAGACTTCGCTTGGCACGGTGTCGGCCGGTGAGGAAGGGTGCAAAACCGCATTCTCATTCACGAATGCCGGGATGGCGGCTTCCAGTTCTGTGCGCTGGGATGCGCGATAAAGCTTGAAATAGGTGTAAACGTTCGAAGATACCCAGAACTTGGCGATCCAGGGCATGTTTTCATACCGCGTCTCGTCGAACTGCAGGAAAATGTCGCTGGCGAAATGGGTGTTCTCGGGCAAATCCTTCATCACGGCGACCACTTTGGCGTCTATGGTGCCGAAATCGAAATCCAAGGTCTGACCAATCGGATCGGCGTCACCGAAGTATTTCTGCGCCGCTCGCTCGCTGAGGATCACGGATTTGTAGTCCTTGAACACTTGGCTGCGGTCCCCCGCAATCATCGGCAAGTCGAGTACGTCGAAAAAGCCGTCGTCGATCAAGCTGACCTGCTCCAGGTTTTTCATGGTGCCCTTGGTGATCAGGTAATTTTCTGTCAGAAGCCTGGCGCTAGCTTCAATCATGCTGCTGAATTTAGCCTGCATGGGGTTTCTGAGTGCACCGGGGGATAGGGCGGTATGATTGTCCGGCTCTCCTGCCTCGCCGCGATATTTTCCTTCCATCCGGACGATCCGGCCACTGTCAGGCAGCCACTTGTCGTAGGACAGTTCATTCTGAACAAACAGGAAAATAAGAATGCAGGCCGCAAGCCCGATGCTGAGCCCGCCGATGTTTATGGCGCTATAGAGCTTGTGACGCGTCAGATTACGTATGGCGATGGTCAGGTAATTTTTGAACATGAAGAGCAGAACCCCGGTCGTGACGTTGGCTTTTGGCCAGAGTAGCAATTTGTAGGCCAATAGGAGGATTTCATCTAACTCTTTGGAAATAAAGGAATATGGTAAGTGGTCTGGCTCTCAACCTGTTCGTTTTCGAACGATCGGGCCAGCAAGGGTGTTCGTTTGTGAACACTGTCATACATCGATGCTCGATTTCTAGACGCAGGGTTTCAGGGCCGCAATTTTCTTGAACACTGTGGGCAGCCCGACGTCCTGAAGCTGGCCCACAGGGTGCCAGAAGCCATTTTCAATATTCAGCCTTGCGCTGGCTTTGGCGGCCAGCAGCTGTGTTTCCAGATGGAAGTGGGTGAAGGTGTGCTTTGCCATGCCGTCGACGGGCTTCCAGTAATCTTCGGTCGGCCTGTGGGCCAACCATTCTTCCTTGACCGGGAAGGTGGCTCGTTCTTCCCACGGCGTGGAAAACAGGCCTGGCATGCCCCCAAGCAGGCCCTTTTGTGGGCGACGTTCCAGCAGCACATGGCCGTCATGCTCCAGCCAGAAGGAAATCGCCCGCCTTGTCGGCTTGGCTTTCTTTGGCGCCTTGACCGGGAAGCTTTCCATATCGCCAGCCTCATGGGCGGCGCATGCGCTCCGGATCGGGCACAGCAGGCATTTGGGTGACTTGGGCGTACACACGCCTGAGCCCAGGTCCATCATGGCCTGGGCAAAATCGCCAGGGCGATCTGCGGGCGTGATGTCCGCTGTATGAGCCTTGATGATCTTCTTGGCGCCGGGCAGGGCATCTGTCACCCGGAAAAGGCGGCTGACCACGCGCTCCACGTTGCCGTCGACAACTGCAGCTGCTTCACCAAACGCGATGGCAGCAATTGCTGCACCAGTATAGTCTCCCACGCCGGGAAGCGCCTTTAGTCCTTCTTCTGACTGGGGGAAGCGGCTTCCGTGCTCGCTCACCACCGTTTGGGCGCATTTATGCAGGTTGCGGGCGCGGGCATAATAGCCAAGGCCAGCCCATTCCTGCAGCACCTCTTCCTGCGGGGCGGCGGCAAGGGCATCCACAGATGGCCAACGCGCTAGGAACTTCTCAAAATAGCCCTTCACGGTCGCCACTATGGTTTACTGCAGCATGATCTCAGACAGCCACACATGATAGGGATTGGCTTCAGCTCCCGGGGCGGCCCGCCAGGGCAGATTCCTGCGGTTCCTATCGTACCAGTCAAGCAGTTGTCGGGCGGTTTTGGTCATAAGTGCTGCGAAATCTGATTTATTGTCTTGAAAAGTGTTAGCCTTGTCGGCATGCCATGGACGTGCCGCATTTATGCAGGACCATAGCCTGACGGGCAGAGAGAGCAAGCCAAATGGCAAAGCAGCCGGATAAAACCAAGGCCAAAGGGAAAGAAGGCGTCAAGAAACCGTTTCGGCGACGGTCGACCCAGCGCGCCTCAAAGGTGGCCTCGTCGCTGGTGACGCCTGCTCTGCGGTCCAAGGGCTTTGCGCAGGCTGAAGTTGTGACCCGGTGGGCCTATATCGTAGGACCCGAGCTTGCTGAAAGCACGCTGCCGGTGGGGCTTCGCTTCCCGCGAGGTGAGCGCATGGGCGCCACGCTGACAGTCCGTTGCGAATCTGCCTTTGCGCCGCTCCTCAGCCACAAGGCTGGGCGGGTGATCGAGATGGTAAACAGTTTTTTCGGCTACCAGGCGGTGGCGAAGCTTGACGTAAAGCAGGGACCGCTTCCCCGCCAGCCGCGCAAGATGCCCTATGAAAAAGGGGCGTTGGGGGAGAAGGAAGCGGATCAACTGAAGTCACTTGTCGGTGAAGGAGAGTTGAGCCCGCTTCAAGAAGCGGTTAAAAGCCTTGGCGAGTACGTGCTGTCTGAGGCGCGGGAAGCCGGTCGAGGGCCGGACAAGAAATAAGAATTTGTAAGTAGGGGGCGTTATGTCTTTCAAGGTGGGTTTTCTGGCTGTTTTGGCCATGGTTTTCACGACAGCGGTATCTGCACAGGAGGGCCCCAGCCAGCCTTTTGTCTCGGGTGAGCTGGTATATGGTTCTGCCGACGCACCGGTCGAAATCATCGAATATGGTTCGATGACTTGTCCGCATTGCGGGCATTTTGCAAGGGATACATTCCCTGAAGTCAAGAAAGAGCTGATCGATACCGGCAAAGTGCGCTTTGTGTTCCGCAATTTTGTACGCGACCGCTACGATATGGCAGTAGCCGTGATTAGCCGCTGCACAGCTGACGCTGATGTTACCAAGCAATTGGTGGATACCTATTTCACCCGGCAGGACGATTGGCTTCGCGCGCCGAACCCTTATGAAGTGATTGCCCAAATCGCGACGGACGCCGGAATCACCCAGCCGGAGATGTCGCGCTGCATCTCCGACCAGGAAGCCCAGAAGCATCTGGCGGAAATGACCCAGAACGGTATCCAGACATACAAGATTGCAAACATTCCCTACATTATGGTGAATGGTAAGCACCTGGATGACCATTCCTTTGAGGCGGTCAAGGAAGCAGTTGAGGCTGCGCAGTAATCCACAGGAAATTTCAGGCGGGCCTCAGAAAAGACTCGTCAGCATGTTTCATGCGATGTAAACACAATATCTAGTAGTGGGGATGATTTAATGCACAAGGACTACGTATCCAAATTCAAATTCGCGGCTGCCTTTGGCGCGGCACTCTTGCTTGCAGCCTGTGGTGACAGTGGCGAAAAGCCCGCGTCAAACGATGGCCAGCAGGCCTCGACCGAGGCCGATGCGCCGGTTGTTGACGTAGCATCCAAAACCGAAGGCACCTGGGGCCCGATAGTTTATGGTGACCCGAACGCACCGGTGGAGATTCACGAATTTGCATCGCTGACGTGCCCGCACTGTGCCAATTTCGCGAACAACTTCTATCCGAAACTGAAAGAACAGCTGCTGGATACCGGCAAAGCCAAGCTGGTGTACCACAACTATATCATGAACCGGATCGACATCGTGGCATCAGCCGCCGCCCGGTGTGGCGACGCGGAAACCACCAAAAAACTGATGAAGGTTTATTTTGCTCGCCAGGGTGACTGGGCGCGGTCCAAGGCGCCAGTGGATGAGTTGGCGTCGCTTGCGCGCCGTGCGGGAATCAGCCGCACTGAGTTTGATCGCTGTGTGTCTGATGATGATATGCTCAAGCACTTGATGGCCATGACCAAGGAAGCCGTTGAAAAGCACAAAATCACCCTGACACCAAGCTTCATGGTGGAAGGCGAATTGCTGGACTTCAGCTCTTTCGATGAAGCGATTGAGCAGATGGTCGAGGCAGTAAACGACGCCGGGTAACGGCTGACTATAGGGCGGCCTTGTTGGGGAACGGGGCCGCCTGTTTGATGATTGAAACAGGGGGAGTAGGGCGCAGCCATGCGTTTTTCGCGTCTGCGATTATCGGGGTTCAAATCCTTCGTCGATCCGACCGAGCTTCATATTGAGCGCGGCCTGACCGGCGTTGTAGGCCCTAACGGCTGCGGCAAATCAAACCTTCTGGAAGCTATCCGCTGGGTGATGGGCGAAAACCGCGCCAAGTCGTTGCGCGGTTCTGGCATGGACGATGTGATTTTTGCGGGCACCGACAAACGTCCGGCCCGCAACATGGCGGAAGTCACCCTGGTGATCGATAACCAGGACCGCGCAGCGCCCGCGGAATATAACGACGAAGATTTCATCGAAGTAACGCGCCGGATCGAGCGCGAGTCCGGCTCCGCCTACCGCATTAATGGCAAGGACGTACGCCAGAAGGACGTGCAGTTGTTGTTCGCGGATGCCGCCACCGGCGCCCATTCGCCGGCGCTTGTCAGCCAGGGGCGGATCGGCACCTTGATCAATGCGAAGCCGCAGGATCGCCGGGCGATTCTCGAGGAAGCAGCCGGTATTTCAGGCCTGCACACCCGCCGTAAGGAAGCCGAGAGCCGCCTACGCGGTGCGGAAGGCAACCTGACGCGCCTGCAGGATGTAATCCAGGCGATGGAGACCCAGACCCAAAGCCTCAAGCGCCAGGCGAAGCAGGCTGTGCGCTACCGGTCTATTTCTGGTGATATCCGTCAGGCTGAAGCAAGCCTTCTTTATATGCGCTGGGCGGATGCGGCCGAGGAAGTGATTAGGCTCGAGCGTGCGCTCCGCGATTCGGAAAAGGGCGCAGCAGAGATTGAGGAAAAAGTCGCGGGACTTGCGAAGGCGCAGGCCGAGTTTGCAGCCATGCTGCCGCCGCTTCGCGAAGCCGACGCGGCCGCGGCGGCCAAGTTGCAGCGCCTGTCGATTGAACGGGAAAACCTGGAACAGGAAAGCGAACGCCGTAAACAGACGGCCCTTGGGCTCAGGCAAACGCTCGAACAAATCGGCGCGGACCGCGAACGGGAAGCCGAGATCGCAGCGGACGCAAAAGCGGCGCTCGACCGGCTGACGACAGAAAAGAAGCGCCTTGAAGCAGCTCGTGACGCTGAAAAAGACAATGAGCTGCAGGCGCGCGAGAAGCTTGAAACGTCCACCAAAGCAGCATCCACCGCCGAAGCTGACTATGACGGTATCAGCGAGCGGGCGGCCCAGGCGCGGGCGCGCCGCTCCAGCCTTGAAAGCGACAAGTTGGCGATCGTACGCCGCGGAGATCAGCTCCGGTCTGAGCAGACCCGCCTGAACAGCGAACTGGACGCGATGACCGCCGAGGATGAGATCCTTGCCGCGCTAAAGACTGCCGAGCAGACGGTCGAGAAGGAAGAAGAACGTCTTGGCAAGGTCGCAGACAGCCTACAGGCGGCGGAAGCCGCCACCCTTGAGGCACGCAATCGCCGGAATGAGGCTGACACAGGCAAGGCCGAAGCGGAGGGTGCTCACAAGTCCGTGCTTGCGGAAGTCACCAACCTTGAGCGCATGTTGGAGCAGGCCGCGGCAGACGAAGACCAGCCGGTTTCCGCAAACCTCAAGGCCAAGCCGGGCTATGAGGTTGCCGTTGGCGCGGCACTGGGTGAAGAAGCCGAAGCAGGGCTGAGCGATTCGGCCAAGCGTTTCTGGGCGGCGCAAGACTCGCTGGAGGCAGCGCCGTGGCCTGCGGGCGTTACGCCTCTGAAGGATATCCTGACGGCACCATCGGTTTTGGACCGGCGGGTTGCGTTCGCTGCAGTTCTGGAGGAGGGCGCTGACGGTGCTGCGTTGCAGAAACAACTGGTTCCTGGCCAGCGCCTGGTGGACCGGGACGGCAAGCTTTGGCGCTGGGACGGCTATGTTCAGAAGGCTGGGGCCCCAAGCGAAGCTGCCATCAGGCTTGAGCGCCAGAACCGTCTGGTGAAGCTGAAGGCCGAAGAAGAAAAGGCGTCAGCGAAAGCCGCGACTGCAGCGGAGGCTGCCCAGCATGCCTTTGATGCCCACCAGAAGGCCCGCGAAGCCGAACAGGCTCAGCGCCAAGTGCGGCAGGACGCTGAAAAGGCGCTGGCGGATGCCCGCCGCGCCCTTGTAACGGCTGAACAGGAAGCCAGCAAACGGGCCAGCAAGGTGAATATGCTCAAGGACAGTCTCGCGCGGCTGGCACAGGAAGAGGCAGAGACCAACGAGCGCCAGGCCGGTATTGATGCAAAGCTTGCCGAACTTCCGGAAAACACCAAGCTGGAGGCCGAGCTTCAGGCCGCGCGGAGCAAAGTAGAAGCCCTGCGGTCAGAGCTTTCCAGTGCGCGCGCGGCATACGATAGCCTGCGCCGGGAAGCTGAAAGCCGGAATGACCGGCTGACAGCAATTCAGACCGAATCAGGCGCCTGGCAACTGCGTGTCGATAGCGCCGCCAAGCAGCTAAAGGCCCTTGATGAACGTCAGGCGGAGACTGAGCGCCAGCTGAAAGACGCCGAAGCCAGCCCGGAAGACCTGGAAAATCGGCGGCAGGCACTGTTGTCGGAGCTCGACAAAGCCGAAAAGGAGCGTCATGAGAGCAGCGACCAGCTTCTGACGGCTGAAGCGCAATTGGCGGAAAAGGACAAAGCCCTCCGGGAGATACATGAAGCACAGTCAGAGGCGCGTGAGCGGCAGATCAGGGCCGATGCCGCCGTTGAAAACGCCGTATCGCGCCGGAAAGACATCGCTTCCCAGATTGGCGAACGCTTCGAATGCGCACCTACCCAGCTTCTGGAGAAGGTCGGCCTTGAGGCGAGCGATAGCCTGCCGGATGCAATGGTGCTGGAAAGCAAGCTTGAGAAGCTGAAGCGTGAGCGTGACCGCCTGGGCGCCGTGAACCTGCGGGCTGACGAAGAACTGACCGAGATTGATGAGCAGTTGACCCACCTGGTGAGCGAGCGCGCTGACCTCGAGAATGCCATCGCGCGGCTGAGGCAGGCGATCGGCAGCCTGAACAGGGAAGGGCGCGAGCGCCTCCTGAAAGCCTTCGACGTGGTGAACAATCACTTCGGCGAACTGTTCAAGTCCCTGTTTGGCGGCGGCGAAGCACATCTGGAGCTGACCGAATCCGATGACCCGCTGGATGCTGGGCTTGAGATTTTCGCCAGCCCACCGGGCAAGCGACTTCAGGCCTTGTCGCTTCTGTCCGGTGGCGAGCAGGCGCTGACGGCGCTTTCCCTGATATTCGCGGTGTTTATCACTAATCCTGCACCTATCTGCGTGCTCGATGAGGTGGACGCGCCGCTCGATGACGCGAACGTCGAGCGATTCTGTAATCTGCTCGATGAAATGATCGGTCGTACCGATACCCGCTTCCTGATTGTAACGCACAATGCGGTTTCAATGGCACGGATGAAGCGGCTCTTCGGTGTGACCATGGCAGAACGCGGAATCTCCACCCTTGTTTCCGTCGACCTTGAACGCGCCGAGGAATTGCGTGAGGCCGGTTAACTGTATTTTTCAATAAATTCCTTTTAAATCAACAAGTTAACTTATTTTCGATAGACCTTGACACGGGATGGGGCCTTCACTATGTTGCAGGCGCCTTTTACGGGCTTCTTTTTTTATGGAAGCGGCCCGGCAAAAAGGATGGTCAAACGCGGGGTTTCAGGGGCCAAAGCGATGGGTGACATGGAAGATGACCCAAAGCTCAAGGCGCTTGAAGAGCGATTGAGCCAAGCTCGTCAGAGGGCTCAGGGAGCACATGCCGAAGATCGGCCGTCTCCAATGGGTAGAGCCTTCCGGATGGGCATCGATCTAGTCGCGGGTGTCGGCGTAGGCCTGATCATCGGCATAAATCTAGACGGCTGGCTTGATACGTCCCCCGGTTTTTTGATCACCTTTTTGTTCCTCGGCTTTGCTGCGGGCATCCGGAATGTGATCCGGGAAGCCAACAAGATGCAGGTTGAAGCTGAGGATGGTCTGCAAGGGCAGGCTGACGAGGCAGATAAAGATTGACCGCGATCCGCATGAAGCGGGGCGCACAAAAAAAGAGATGGTAGCCGTGGCAGGACCTCTTGAGCAGTTTGAGATCAAACCTTACGCAGAACTCGAAGTCGCTGGGTTTGACGTTTCCTTTACCAACAGTTCCCTTTGGATGGTGATCGTTGTGACCGCCCTGACCTTCTTCCTGGTCGGTGGTATCCGCAAAAATGCGCTGGTTCCCGGTCGCTGGCAGGCTTCTGTTGAAATGGCCTACGAATTTATAGCCAATATGGTGAAAGAAAATGTTGGGCGTGAAGGGAAGCAGTATTTCCCGTTCATTTTCACGCTTTTCATGTTCATTCTTGGTAGCAACCTTGCGGGCATGATCCCGTACAGCTTCACGACGACGAGCCACATCATTGTGACGTTCGCGCTGGCTGCGGTTGTTTTCATCGGCGTGACGCTGATCGGCTTCGCCAAGCACGGCCTGGGCTTCCTGAAGCTCTTCGCGCCGTCTGGTGTGCCTGCGCCGCTTTACATTCTGATCGTGCCAATCGAAGTGATGTCCTACTTCACGCGTCCGATCAGCCTTTCGGTTCGTCTGTTTGCCAACATGCTGGCGGGCCACATCATGATGAAGGTATTTGCTGGTTTCATCATCAGCCTTGGCGCGATCGGCATTGCCGGCCAAGCTGCTGCTGTACTGCCATTTGCTTTCAACATTTTCCTGACGGGGCTGGAAATCCTGGTGGCTTTCCTACAGGCCTACGTTTTCGCCATCCTGTCCTGCATCTACCTGCATGATGCCATGCATCCTGCACACTAAGACGCCGGACAAACCACTACAGTTTTAAAATCAAGCTTCATTCAATAGAGAAGGAATTTAACATGGAACTCGCAGCCGCAAAGATGATTGGTGCTGGTATCGCCACTCTCGCACTCGCTGGTGTTGGTATTGGTCTTGGTAACATCTTCGGTAGCTTCCTGTCGGGTGCTCTGCGCAACCCATCTGCTGCTCCGAAAGTATTCGGTAACCTGCTCCTGGGCTTCGCCCTGACAGAGGCTGTTGCCCTGTTCGCACTGGTTATCGCGTTCCTGATCCTCTTCACCTAAGACGATCAGTTTGCGAATGAAGCACATGGGCGCGATCAGTAACTGATCGCGCCAGGTGCTTATCTAGACCGCCAGCAGGAATTGCCTGCAAGGCGGATCGAGCCCCTCGGGGCTCAGCAATTGAAACATCTAGCCACAGAGGCATGTGATGGCAGAAGCTCATACAGAAGTCGCACACAAGGAAGCAGGCCTTCCTCAGCTGAATATTGCGACCTTTGAAGAGCAGGTCGTATGGCTGTTCCTGACCTTCATCGTTCTCTTCGTGATTGTGTCCCGCCTGGTATTGCCGCGCGTGACCAAGGTTCTCGAAGAGCGTGAAGAGCGGATCGCGAACGACCTGGATACAGCCGAACGGCTGCGCAAGGACGCCGAAGACGTACGCAATGCGTATGAAGAAGCGAGCGCAAAGGCACGTAAGCAGGCCCAGGACACCATCCTGAAGGCCAAAGAAAAAATTCAGTCTGATATCGCGAAAGCCCAGGCCGAGCTCGAGGAAACGCTGGCGGCGCAAGCCCAGGAAGCTGAAGCTCGTATCGCCAAGGCGCGTGATGAGGCACTGGCAAGTGTCGGTGATGTGGCTGGTGAAGTCGCTTCCGACCTGGTTGCCAAGCTCGCTGGTATCGAAGGCGATGACGCTGCGGTATCCGGTGCGGTGAAGGCAGCACTCGCAGACGCGAAGGGAGCATAACCATGGCTGATGCACACGGTTCCGTATTCACCGATCCAACCTTCTGGGTTGCCGGTTCCTTCGTTGTCTTCGTTGGCGGCGTTATGTATGCCAAGGCACACAAGAAAATCGCCGGGATGCTTGATGAGCGTACCGCTGCGATCCGCAACCAGCTGGATGAGGCGAAAGCCATCCGCGAAGACGCTGAAAAGCTTCTGAACGATTACCAGCGCAAGCAACGCGACGCTGAAAAAGAGGCTGCCGACATGGTTGCCCAGGCGAAGGAAGACGCAAAGATCATGGCGAAAGAGGCGAAAGCCGACATCAAAGCCATGGCTGAGCGCCGCACTCGCGCCGCAGAAGCCAAGATCGCTCAGGCTGAAGCCAACGCGATCAAGGAAGTTCGCGCTGTTGCTGTGGACGTTGCCATCAAAGCTGCCGGCTCCGTGTTTGCCGACAAGCTCAAGGGCAAGGAAGGTGGCGCGCTTCTCGACAAGGCAATCACCGACGTCGAAAGCAAGCTTCACTAAGAATTCAGGACCTGACATTTGTCAGTTCTGACTGAACGCTCCGCCCAACCGGCGGGGCGTTTTTTCTTGTGCTTGCAGCGCCATCTTATATACCCCTAAAGCATGACTACATGAGAATGGGAACCAGCAGAGTGACGCGAGACAAGAGTGATAATCTGATGCGCTGGGCCACCCGGGCCTCCGTGACTGTTGCCTCCACGCTTGTGATGGCGAAGGCAGTCGCCTGGTGGCTGTCCGATTCCGTTGCAATGCTTGGCAGCATGACCGATTCAGGCCTGGACCTGATGGCGTCCCTTGTCACCCTTTTTGCGGTGCGTACGGCGCTGTTGCCGCCGGACGAGGATCACCGGTTCGGCCACGGCAAAGCCGAGGCGCTGGCAGGTCTTTTCCAGGCTGCCATCATGTCGGGTTCTGCGGTGTTCCTGCTGCTCGAATCCATCAACCATGTGGCCGTACCGCACCCGGTTGCCCAGTCCACGCTTGTGATGGGCGTGTCGGTGCTTGCGATTGTGCTTTCGCTGGTGCTTGTTTCGTTCCAGTCCTATGTGGTGCGCCACACAAGTTCCCTCGCCGTAGCGGGGGACCATTTGCACTATAAGGGCGATCTTCTGTTGAACCTATCGGTGATCCTGGCGGCGTGGGCGACGTCTTCAGGCTTTGACTATGCCGATGGTGCCTTCGGCATCCTGATCGCGCTCTATATCCTTTATGGCGCCAAGGAGATAGCGGTTCCAGCCGTCCATATGTTGATGGATCGGGAACTGGGAGTCGAAGATCGTGAGAAGATATTCAACCTTGCCATGGGCAACCCCTCAGTCAGGGGGCTGCATGAACTGAAGACCCGCATGTCGGGGCGCGACCTCTTTATTCAGATGCATATTGAGGTAGATGGCGAAATGACGGTGCATGACGCCCATTTCGTGGCAGATGAAGTCGAGGCCATGATTGGCGAGGCTTACCCGGACAGCGAGGTCCTCATCCATGTAGACCCACCAAGCCTCCTGTCTGACCAACTTACTGTTAAAGAACTTGGAAAAATTGGGGAATGAGTATGCTGACCATCTATGGCATCAAGAATTGCGATACTGTCAAAAAGGCCCGCAAGTGGCTGGAAGCCGAAGGTGTTGTGCACACATTCCATGATTTCCGCGCCGATGGCCTGGACGATACCCTGATGGCCCGCCTCGTTGGCGCACTCGGCTGGGAAGCGCTTCTCAATACACGCGGCACCACCTGGCGCAAGCTGCCGGACGCGGACCGTGAAGGCGTCAACGCCGAAAAGGCCGCCGCGCTGATGGTGGCGCACAAAGCGCTTATCAAACGCCCGGTGTGGGAAAAGGATGGCGACTTCCGCCTGGGCTTCGCACCCAAGGACCAGGATGCGATCAAGGCTTGGGCGAAGGGCTAGCAGGCGATGCGCGAAATTCCGATTTATCAGGTGGATGCTTTCACGAACCGGCCGTTCGGGGGCAACCCTGCGGCTGTTTGCCCGATGCCGACTTTCTTAGATGACGCCCTGCTGCAGAAGATCGCGCTTGAAAACAACCTCTCGGAAACAGCCTATATTGTGCCGTCCGCCAATGAGGACGCAGACTATGAGCTGCGCTGGTTCACACCGACCATAGAGGTGCAGCTGTGTGGTCACGCGACGCTTGCGTCTGCGCATGTTGTCTTCACCCACCTGCACCCCAACTGGGAAATGGTTCGCTTCAACACGGCTTCTGGCGTGCTGACGGTGGTCCGCAAGGCAGACCGCTATGAAATGGATTTTCCGTCCCTGAACCCATATCCCCAAGATGTGCCAGCTGGCCTGGGTGCCGCCATGGGCGCCGAGCCGGAAGCGGTGTGCAAGAGCGACCGGGCAGATCGGGACCTGATGCTGGTTTATGAGGATGCCGCAACGGTGGAGGCGCTGTCGCCGGATGCAGGTGCTCTCAAGGCCTTCGCGCCCTTCGGTTTTATCGCAACAGCCCCAGGTGAGGGCGAGGTGGACTTTGTCTCCCGCTGCTTCTTCCCCAACCACGGCATTGCGGAAGACCCGGTGACCGGCTCCGCCCACTGTGTCTCGGCGCCCTATTGGGCGACGCGCCTTGGAAAGGCGTCGCTTTATGCGCGTCAGGTCTCTGCACGCGGCGGTGACCTGTGGCTCACGGTGACGGGCGAC
>JBNKYQ010000031.1:0-16163 GCA_050300975.1 Kordiimonas sp. | reverse complement strand
ATCCGTCAGCTCGCTATTGTGTGCCCTCAGGGCCCGCAAGGCTTCCTTTGAAAGGCTAACGCCTTCAAGCCCGGCCACCGTGCGCAGGCGGCTGACGCGGATGTTTTCCGCCTTTAGTGTCCCGGCATCAATGCGCGCGAGCCGCGCCGCCACTAGGCCTATGAAGCCCTCGCCCGCCGCGAACAGGTCGGTCGGCTGCAACGCGGCCTCGAAGTCCTTCAGGTGGCCGAACGCCAGCAGGCAATAGTTGATGGCGCTGACTTCGTGGGCCGAAAGGTCTTTGCTTGAGAGGCCATTCATCAGTTCAAGGCCGCGCGCGAGATAGGCGACCATGGCGTCGGGCGTGGCGAAATTGCGCGCCAGCAGCTTGGCGGTTTCCGCCCCGATGCCAGGGATGCCCAGGCCAAAGATCACGCGGTAGAAATCAATATCCCGGCGTTCGTCAATCGCGGCCATGAGGTTGGAGACAGACAGGTCACCCCAGCCTTCCCACTTCTGCATCGCCCCGCCTTCGGCTTCGTTCTTTTCCGCCAGTTTGAAGATGTCTGCCGGTTCGGCGATCCAGCCGCGCTCGAACAGCTGTTCCACCTGCTTTGAACCCAGGCCTTCAATGTCGAACGCGCCTCGCGACACAAAATGGCGAAGGCGCTCTACCTGCTGGGCCGAACACACCAGCCCGCCCGTGCAGCGAATGACCACGTCATCATCGGACGCTTCAGCGTGGGAGCCGCAGACTGGGCAGTTTTCAGGAAATTCGAACGGCACGGCATCCTCCGGTCGCTGGTCCATCACCACGGACACCACCTGCGGGATCACGTCGCCCGCGCGCTGGATCACCACCGTGTCGCCGATACGGACGTCAAGGCGGGCGATCTCGTCCCTGTTGTGCAGCGTGGCGTTTGAGACCACCACCCCGCCCACTGTGACGGGCTCCAGCTTGGCAACCGGCGTCAGCGCGCCGGTACGGCCCACCTGGATGTCGATGTCACGCAGAATGGTCATAGCCTTTTCAGCCGGGAACTTGTGCGCGATAGCCCAGCGGGGCGCGCGCGCCACCATGCCCAGCCGTTCCTGCAGGCCAAGGTCATCCACTTTGTAGACAACCCCGTCGATATCATAATCAAGTGTCGGCCGTTCGCGTTCGATCATGCGGTAATGCTCAATCGCCGCGTCTGCCCCGTCGCATTTGATCATCAACGGGTTCACGTCAAAGCCCCAGGCCTTGAAAAGCTCAATCATGCCCATCTGGCTGCCTGACGGCATGTCGGACACTTCACCCCAGGCATAGGCAAAGAACTTGAGCGGGCGGCTTGCCGTGATGCTGCTGTCCAGTTGCCTGAGGGACCCAGCAGCCGCATTCCGCGGGTTGGCGAACACTTTGGCACCTTTTTCTTCCTGCGCTTTGTTGAGCGCGAGGAAGTCGGCCTTTCCCATATAAACTTCGCCGCGCACCTCAAGGATGTCGGGCCAGCCTTCTCCCTTCAGCTCCACCGGGATGCTGTCGAGCGTACGGGCATTCGCGGTGACATTCTCGCCCACGCTGCCGTCACCGCGCGTTGCAGCCTGCGTGAGCTTGCCGTGCTCGTACCTGAGCGCCAGCGACAAGCCATCAATCTTGGGTTCCGCCGTCAGGGCAACAGGGGCATCGTCTGAAACGCCCAGGAAGCGCCGCACCCGACTGACGAATTCGCGAACATCGTCATCGTTAAAGGCGTTGTCGAGCGACAGCATGGGCCGTGCGTGCTTAACCTTGTCAAACTTGCTGGCCTTTACCGCAGCGCCCACACGCTTCGATGGGCTGTCTTTCCGCACAAGATGCGGGAACTGCGCCTCAATCTCATCATTGCGGCGACGAAGGGCATCATAGTCCGCGTCGGAAATCCGTGGGGCGTCCTCACCATGATACAGGCGGTCGTGGGTCGCGATCTCCATCGCCAGTTGCGCAAGTTCGCGGCGCGCCTCTGCCTCAGACAAATCCTTGGCGGCTACTGTAAACAAGTCGGTCATCAACTATCCATCAAGATGCAAAAGTTGGTCTGCTGCTGCGCGGGCCGCATCGGTAATCACATTGCCCGCCAGCATGCGGGCGATCTCTTCACGGCGCGCTTCGGCTTCGAGCGCGATCACATCGGTGCGGGTTTCCGCCCCATGATCGCCTTTCGATATCTGGAACTGGCGGTTGCCGCGTGCGGCCACTTGTGGGCTGTGGGTCACCACCAGCACCTGCGCGCTTTCAGACAGGCGGCGAAGGCGTTCCCCCACCGCGCTGGCAGTCGCACCGCCGATGCCCTTGTCGACTTCATCAAACACCATCACCGGCGTGCTGGAGCCGCGTGCCAGCACCACCTTGAGCGCCAGGATAAAGCGCGCCAGCTCCCCGCCCGAGGCGATCTTCACCAAGGGGCCGAACGGCGTGCCCGCGTTGGTTTTGACTTCAAAGCTGACCCGGTCTGCGCCTTGGGCCGTCCAGTCGCCTTCCGGCAGGATTTCCACCGCCGTGCGGAACTGGGCGTTCTCCAGTTTGAGCGGCGGCAGTTCCGCCATCACCAGCGCGTCCAGCTCAGCAGCCGCGGCCTTCCTTTTGGCGCTCAGCGCCTCAACCGCGGCTTTCATGGCCTTGCGCGCGCCATCGACGCGGGCGCGGGCGGTGGCCACCATCTCGTCCCCGGCGCTGACGGCCGCATAGCGGGTTTTCAGATTTTCAAGCAGTGCAGGCAGGTCATCGGGCTGGCAGTTATGTTTGCGCGCCAGGCGGCGGATCTCAAACAGGCGTTCTTCCGTGCGCTCCAGCTCATGGGGGTCGAAATCAAGGTCCTGCGCCAGGCGGTCCAATGCCGCCATGCCTTCGCCAAGCTCAATCGCCGCACGATCGAGCGCTTCGATCACCGGGGCCAGCAAATCACCCGCCGCGCCCTCCGTGCGCTCTATACGGCGAAGCACACCGCGAACGGTTGCATCCACGCCGCCGTCTGACGCCAGATCGTCCTGGTAGGCCTTCAGGTCGTCGGCAAGCTTTTCGCCCTGCATCATCAAGGTGCGGCGTTCCGCCAGCGCGTCTTCTTCACCCGCTTCAAAGCCAAGGGTATCCAGTTCCGCCACAGCGTGCTCAAGGAACTCTTCGTCGGCTTTGGCGTTCGCCAGCATTTCTTCGGCGTCCATCAGCGCCTTGGACGCTTCGCGATGCTCGGCGTGGGCGGCCGCCACAGCCTTGATGTCAGCGCCATAGTCGCCAAAATCATCAAGAAGGGCACGGTGGCCAGCGCTGTCTAGGAGGCCGCGATCATCATGCTGGCCGTGGACCTCGACCAAAAGGCCGCCCAGTTCGGCCAGAAGCCCCTGCCCGATCGGCTGGTCGTTAGCCCAGGCCTTGGAGCGGCCATCTGCCGTGATCTGGCGCCTCAGGATGATCTCCCCCTCGCCGCCATCAAGGCCCTGGTCTTCAAGAAGCGCACAAGCGGGATGGCCAGATGCCACGGAAAAAGCCGCCGAAACCATGCCCTTATCCTGGCCCTGGCGCACCAGCGCCCGGTCTGCCCGCGCACCGGTCGCAAGGCCAAGGCTATCCAGAAGGATCGACTTGCCGGCGCCGGTTTCACCGGTCAATACCGTGAGGCCCGCCGCAAAGGACAGGTTCAGCTTTTCGATTAAGACAATGTCACGAATGCTGAGACTGGTCAGCATCGCGCTCTCCCCTTAATTGGCCAATCCTTAGAATGGCCAGAGTTTACCAAGCCACGAACCGCTTTTGCCTTCTGGCTTCATATCCTTGCCGCTCAGAAGCGCATAGCTATAGCGGTACCATTTGCTGCCCGGATAGTTGTGCCCCAGAACCGCCGCCGCCATCTTGGCTTCGTCATAAACACCAAGCGCCAGATAGGATTCCACAAGACGGTGAAGCGCTTCTGGCGTGTGGCTGGTGGTTTGATAATTCTCGATCACGCTGCGGAAGCGCAGGGTCGCCGCCAGATATTCTTGCCGCTTCATGTAGAAGCGACCCACTTTCATGTCCTTGCCGGCAAGGTGATCCAGCGTCAGGTCCAGCTTGAGACGCGCGTCACGAGCGTATTCCGTGTTCGGGTACCGGCGGATCACTTCGGTAAGCGATGCCTGCGCCTTAAGTGTCTGTGCCTGGTCACGGCCAACGTCCGAGATTTGCTCATAATGACACAAGGCAATCAGATAGTAGGCATAGGGCGCCGACCGGTTGCCCGGGTGCAACTGCAGGAAGCGTTCCGCCGCCAGCACTGAGTCATCATAATTGTTGGTCATATAGTGCGCATAAGCCGCCATCAGCTGTGCACGCCGCGCCCACACCGAATAAGGGTGCTGTCGCTCTACTTCATCGAATGCCAGCGCCGCCAGCTGGAAGCGCTTCTTCTTCAGGTTGTCCTGTCCGAGGTTGTAAAGAACCTCAACGTCCCGAGCAACATAAACGTCTTCTTTATCCTTGGAACTACACGCAGCAACACTGATAAGCGCGACGCCCAGAATAGATGTTTTCAGCCAATTTGCTGCCATGTCAGTCCCTTACTCCCGCACATCTGAAATGCATGCTTGCAATTCCCGCATAAGATTTCTAGTCTCAGCCTAATGCAACCATTAGTATATTTTCAACAATCACTGAAAGGTAATTCCCACCCAACAATTCAGCGTAGGCGAATTCTCTAGCACAGGAAGCCGCAAGCGCCAACGGGGAATAGCCCTTTCAAGAGCGAAGGAGACTCTATGGCGCCGCAAAGTGACGAAATTGAGGACAAGCACGATGGCTTGTCGGCGCGCAAGGCCGACCTGATCGACAAGCATGTCGGCAGGCGCCTTCGGGATCGCCGTCGGTCGCTTGAACTCAGCCAACAGGACATCGCCAATATTCTTGGTATCTCCTATCAGCAAGTCCAGAAATACGAAAGTGGCCAGAACCGCGTCAGTGCGGGGCGACTTTACCTGCTTGCCCACATCATGCAGACCAATGTGTCCCATTTCTATGAGGGGTTGCCAGCAGGGGATGAAATCCTCAGCGGTCGCATCACGGACATGGACTTGATCATTCCGGAGCTGGAGACGCTCCCGAACGTGAATGTCCGGGATGCGCTCAGTGATCTGGTCCGTGCAATCAAGGATTCCAAGATCATGACCTCATGAGGTCAGGGTATTAAGCAACCGGGGGTCGGGAAGCCGTTCAGGCTTCCCCTTTTACCAGCGCATCATAATCCAGCATCAGCGCTTTGGTAATGTCACCAACCACGAAATTATAGGGGCCGATCTCGCTAAGCGGCGTCACTTCGGCAGCGGAACCGGTCAGGAACGCCTGCTCAAACCCTTCCATTTCCTCAGGCATGATTGCGCGTTCAATCACCTTGATCTGACGCGCTTTCGCAAGATCGATCACCGTCTGCCGGGTAATACCGTTAAGGAAACAATCCGGTGTCGGCGTGTGGATTTCACCGTCCTTGACAAAGAAGATGTTCGCGCCGGTCGCTTCCGCCACCAGGCCGCGGTAATCATACATCATGGCATCGTCATAGCCCTTGGCTTCGGCCGCGTGCTTCGACATGGTGCAAATCATGTAAAGGCCGGACGCCTTAGCGTGCACTGGGGCCGTATCAGGAGCCGGACGCCGCCATTTGGAGATATCGAGCCTCAGGCCCTTCATCCGCGCTTCCGGGGAGAAATAGGATGGCCATTCCCACGCTGCGATTGCGACATGAATGCTGTTCTGCTGGGCAGACACACCCATCATTTCGCTGCCGCGCCACGCGATCGGGCGCAGGTAGGCGTCGACCAGCTCATTCTTGTCCAGAAGCTCCATGCAGGCTTCATTGATCTGATCCTGCGTGTAGGGGATTTCATAGCCAAGGGTCTCAGCAGACTTGAAAAGACGCTCTGTATGTTCTTTAAGTTTGAAGATCGTGCCATTATAGGCCCGCTGTCCCTCAAAGACCGCGCCGCCATAATGCAAGGCATGGGTTAGCACATGAGCTGTACATTCACGCCACGGCTTGTATTCACCGTCCATCCAGAGCCAGCCGTCGCGATCGTTATAAGGGGCAGATGCCATTTTTGTTCTCCACAGACACGAAACAAATAAGATTATGTCGCTTTTTACTTGATCGATGTAACATTCTGTCGATATTATGTCAACATCACTGACATATATCGCTTATCAGGCTTATGCAAAGAAAATTACCACATTCGAATCTTTATTTAAGGGAAGAAGAGCTCAGACGCGGCATTGAGCTTCTGTATTTTGCCTATCGTGACTTCACGCGCGACCCAGACAATATCCTCGCTGATTCGAGCTTCGGTCGTGCGCACCACCGTGTGCTCTATTTTGTCGGCCGCAATCCGGGCACGACCGTCTCCGGCCTCTTGAGCCTGCTCCGGATCACCAAGCAAAGCCTGTCCCGCGTTCTGGGGCAACTTGTTGAAGAAGGCTATGTGGACCAGGTGTCTGGCGTTGAAGACCGGCGCCAGCGGCTCCTCTATCTCACCGACAAGGGTAAGGCGTTCGAGAAAGAGCTGTTTGAAACCCAGCGCCAGCGCGTGGCCGAAGCCTACAAGAAGGCCGGCCCTGAGGCCGTTGCCGGTTTTTGGGAAGTTCTCCTCAATATTGTCAATGAAGACGAACGCGAAGCTGTCCTGCGCCAGATCGAAAAATAGCGGTTGTCAAAGCTACAAGCTTTTCCTGTGCGCCAACGGTTAAGTAAAAAATAACCGCTATGCCGCACCATGCTCTGCAGGAAAGCAATGCAGGGAAGCGGATGTTTGTAATACCAGACGAGTTCGCGCCATTTTTGAATGCCTGGAAGAACTTGCCCCGCAAGAAGCACCCGCTATTGCCCGAGAAGCGGGATATCAGTCCTGTGTTGTTTGGCAAATTCCTGCACCTGGTCTGCATCACCGAATTTATCGCGCCCAGAAACATGCAAATCCGTTTTGCCGGCAGCGAGTTTGAGCGGCTAGCAGGTTTCGGCAAAGGCCTGACGAACTATTATGACATACTGCCCGAACAGTTCGTCGAATCCACCGAGATCTTCCACCAACTGATCAGGACGACGCCTTGCGGCGCCTTTGTTGGCGACGTGATCACAGCGACGTCCGGTGCCCGCTACATGCATGAAACCATCCACCTGCCGCTGGTGGACGACGAAGGCAAAGTACGGTACCTGATGATCTATGGTGTTGGGCGCAAGCCCTATGGTGACCAGACCCCTCGATCCCAGGGCAACCACAACGAATCCAACATCAAGGAATTGCATTATATGGACCTGGGCCGAGGCGCGCCTGCCGCGAAGGTTCAGGATTTCAAGTTCCAGGCCAGCTAAGCCCCTTCACTATCTTCACTATTAAAGATCCGACGCGTCACGAGCTTCGTAGGAAATTGTGTTCTGGCCCCATGCATGCGATGATGGAGGCAAACTTGCACGAGGGGGAAGTTGCATGGAGTATCTGCCGCAATCATTTACGCCGTTCCTGGAAAAGTGGAACGGCCTGGATCGACACGCGCATCCGATTCTGCCGTGCAGGGCAGACCTGTCCCCCCTGCGGTTCGGCGAGTTCCTGCCGAACATATGCGTCACCGAGCGCCTGGGGCCCATGAATCTCCCGATCCGCTATGCGGGAAGCGCCTTTGAAAGGGCCGCTGGCTACCCGCTGAACGGCAAAAACTATTACAATCTTCTGCCCAAAGCCTTCAGAAAATCCGTTGCGGTTTTTCATGACTATATCGTCAGCACGCCCTGCGGCGCCTTTGTTAGAGATATCATTTCAACAGATTCGGGCAGCCGATATCTTCACGAGACCATCCACCTCCCCCTTGTGGACAATGCAGGAGACGTTCGCTATGTCATGGCCTACGGGCTTGGCAGGAAAGCGATCGACGACAAAGGCACGCGGCCCATCGAGGACCAGAGCGACTCGCACATCAAGGATTTGTTCTATCTGGACCTCGGGGCTGGTGCGCCGACTACCTGCATCGAGAATTTCATTTTCCACAAGAAAGGGCCAAAAAAAGCACCCGTAAAATTGACCTTGCAACAATCAATGAAATGAATGAGTAAATCTATATGAGCAAGATCGACGATCGCCTCGTTAAAGGCTACCAGAAATTCAGGGAAACGGTTTTCGAAAGCGACCGCGCCCTCTATGAAGAGTTGGCCGACACGGGCCAGAAGCCCCATACGCTGATGATCGCCTGTTCCGACAGCCGCGTGCTGCCGCAGCAGATCCTGTCGGCTGGGCCCGGCGACCTTTTCGTGGTCCGGAACGTGGCGGCCATGGTGCCGCCGTATGAGCGCGACAGCGGCTATCACGGCACGTCCGCGGCGATCGAGTTCGCTGTGACGGTCCTTGAGGTCGATAACATTGTGGTTCTGGGGCACGCGGGATGCGGCGGTGTCGCAAGCGTCATCGACCACAGCATGCCAACCGACAGCTTTGTCCATAACTGGATGCGCCCCTTGCGCGAATGGCTGCGCACCCACGAGGAATTCGACGAGCAGGATGAGGCGGAAAGCAAGCGCATGCTGGAACGCGCGGCGGTGCACCTCAGCCTACAGAACCTGAAAAGCTTCCCCTTCGTTCGGGAACGCGTAGACGCCGGTACCCTTTCCGTTGTCGGCTTCATCTTCGACATCCACAACGGCGACCTGAGCCAGGTACGCGCCAAGCAGAAGATCACGCTTGATGTGGAAAGCCTGGGCTAGCCATGCCCGGGGAGACACAGCAGACAATCGCAGCCTGGGCCGAAGAAACCTTCGGTCCAGCCACCGACCAGACCGTTCTGGTGCGCCGCGCACAAGTCGAACTGGAAGAACTTCTGGAAGCGACAGCCGAAGCGGACGCCGCTGAAATTGGCAAGGAGACGGCCGACATCGCCATCCTGTTATACAGGCTTATGGAACTGAACGGCCTGGACCTCAGTGCAGAGGTCACGGCCAAGATGGCTGAAAACAGGGCCCGCTCATGGTGCGCCAAAGGCGATGGCACGGGCAGCCACATCAAGTCATAGCTGCGCGGCTTCATGAACGGCTCATGACACCCCATTCAAAGGTGTTATTCACAGCAGTTCGCTGGCGATCCAGATATTGGCAAGGTTGGGGCTGACCCAAAAAGCGTAACGCCCGAACAGGGCAGATGTCAGCCGCAGGTACAGGCTCAACCATTTTGGTGGAGCTTCCTTCCAGACCCCACCACCATAAGGGCTGTAGACCGGATAGTGGGCGCGCCAGGCATGATAGCTGTCAAACACCAGCGTCCTGGCCCTTGGCTGAAAATCCTGTCCCAATGGGCGCAGATGCCATGGTGACGGAAAATGATTGAACTCATCATGCTCTACCCCAAACAAGCGACAGAAGCCGCGGCGCCACTTCAGGGGCAACCAGTGGGAAAACGGGACCCTAGCGTCATGGCTGACCAGCGGTGACAACTGGTTAGGAGCCGTCAGGACAACAGCCTGCCGAGTGATCCGAGCGATATTGGCCACAGCAGCGTTGATGTGATCTCGGCCCACATGCTCAAGCGTTTCGACAGACGCGAAGATATCGACAGACTTATCCGGCAAATCCAGCGTTTGCAACAGATCCGCCCGAAACTCACACCGGTCATCGACGCCCAGTATTGCCGCGACCTCGCGGGCGGCTTCAAGCTTGCCAGGATGGGGTTCAACCAGGATCGCACGACCGCCGCCAGACAGTAGAAAAGCAAATGCCAACCACCCGAATCCAGCTGCACAGTCACACAAGACAGTGCCTTCAATGCAGGTATGCGCTCTCAAGGGCGCCACATACATTGTCGCCATGTAGTTTAGCGTGTCTGAAATAGAAAGGTTATTGTGATGACTATTGCCCTGCAGCCCCTTCACGGCGGCGATAGCCGTCTGCTGATCATCGCAGATTTCAAATTCTGACACTGTTCCCCCTCCGCGCCGACTCATTAGTGCAGGTTTTACACGACCTAATCATAGAAACCTTCATGCAGCAAGGTAGAACCAGACAGGAAAACCCGGCGCTCCTGTGTCAGCGCGGCAAGCCATAGCGAGATAAGGTCGTCAGATGGCAGGTAAGCTGCCTATTCGCCTAGCTTCACGCGCGCTGTGCACTCAATCTCCACGCGGGCGCCCAGCGCCAGGCCTGATGCCCCCATGGCGCTACGGGCGGGAAAGTGTCCTTCCTTGAAATAGGTACGGTACACCTCGTTCATGGCCGTCCATTCCTTGATATCCGCCAGCATCACCAGACACCGGACCACATGGTCCATGTCAGAGCCGTTGGCCTCTAACGTCGCCTTGATATTGTCCATGGTCTGGCGCGTCTCAGGCCCGATACCACCGGGCACCAGTGCCATGGTTCCGGGCTTCGCGCCCAACTCACCAGAGAGATAGAGCATGTCGCCCACGCGGACAGCCTTTGAGAAAGGCAGCGATGCCTGCTCTTCTGCGGCCGAAGCGCCTGAAAAACAGAGCGTCCCCACCATAAGACCGACCAAATGTTTCCGCATGTTGCCCTCCCTCTTTGCTGTGGTCGGGCAAGCTTATCGCTGCCTGCCCGACCGGGCAATCACGCAGTTGCCTGCAGTTGCTGGAACACGCCCAAGCGGTCGCACAGTTGCCAATGACCGGAAAGCTTGCCGTCTGTGAAATCATAGAGCGTCATGCCGGTCATCCGGATCACGCGGCCGTCGGCCTTGAACCCAGCCATATCCTCCATGAAGCTGCCTTGCCACGCCCAGGTGATAGCCACCCTGCCCGGCTCGGCCACCATGGTCTGGATATCGAACCTCTGGTCCGGGAACGGTGCTCGCGATAGCCTCACGCGCTCCTTGAACCCATCCAGCGATAGCGTCTGCCCGTGCCAGGGATCACCCGGGTCGTTGTGTACAGTATATTCATCGGCGATAAAACGGTCACAGGCGTCAATGTCGCCCCCGCTCCATACCTCGTCCATGAATTGAGAGAGCAGCTCTTTCTCGGCTGCGCGCTCGGCCTGATAGCGGCCAAAAGATAGTTCATTCATCATCAACCTCATTTCGTGTTGATGCGGGTAAGTATTCTGGAGGGAGCTTGCGTTGCCACCGTCCCGCATGACACATGGGATCGATGTATAAAAGGCTGGGACTTCACCATGGCAAACTGCCTGCAAGCGGCCGGCGCCCAAAGCACGGGCTTTATGTAAGGTCGTATGCGGCGAAGATCAAGCCCGGTATCGCCAGAAAAATGGCAGGCCACGACACGACACAAAAAAAGGGCCGCACCTGGTGGTGCAGCCCTTCTTCAAATCATTTCGGCAAGCTTACTTCTTGTAGAAGTTTTTGCCTTCTTTGACCGGCTTCCAGATCTTCTTCATGGAGAAGTAAAGCACAACAACCAGGATCAACAGATACAGGATCACATTGAGGCCCATGTGGTGGCGTGCTTCAAGCTTAGGCTCAGCCACAAACATCAGGAAGGTTACAACGTCCCTGGCCATCTGCTCAGGCGTACCGGCTGTACCGTCTTCATATTCGATGATGCCTTCAGCCAGCGGAGGAGCCATGGAGATGTTGCCGCCCTTGAAGTAAGGGTTGTAGCTCTTGCCGGCAGGCACTTCATGATCCGCAGGCGCGTCTTCGTAACCCGTCAGCAGGCTGAACACATAGTTGGCACCGTCGTGACGCGCTTTGGTCATCAGCGACAGGTCCGGTGGTACAGCACCGCCGTTGGAAGCTGCAGCAGCTTCTGGGTTCGGGAACGGGCTTGGGAACACGTCCTGTGGCAGGCCCTTGCGCTCTTTCGGGTCACCAGCGTCGTCCACACCGTCGACAACGGTGTATTCAGCCGCCCATGCCTTGATCATGTCCTCTTCGTAGCCCAGGTCAGCCAGGTTGCGGAAGTGGAAGTATTTCAGGCTGTGACACGAAGAACATACGTTCTTGTAGACCTGCCAGCCGCGCTGTGCAGCCGCACGGTCGTACGTGCCGGTTGGACCTTCAAAGGACCATTCCATTTGCATTGGGTGCTTCGCAGCAGCCGAGCCCATCGCAGCGCCGGCAAGGCCGGCAACAGCGGTAAGGGCAATCGCGATATTCTTAGCGAGTTTCATCGTCATATTCCCCTTACTCTGCAGCTTTGACTACTGGGTTCGCGATGCTTTCCGGCAGCGGCAGCGTTTTCTCGAACTTGGAGAGAAGCGGCAGAACCACCAGGAAGTGCGCGAAATAGTAGGCAGTGCCAACGAGGCCGATCACAGGCCAGATACCTTCAGGCTTCTTGCCGCCAACGATGGTCAGAACAACCATGTCGATCACCAGGAACCAGAAGAACCAGCGGAACATTGGACGGAACTTGCCGGAACGAACCTTGCTGGTGTCCAGCCAAGGCAGGAAGAACAGCAGGAGGATCGAGCCGAACATTGCCAGCACGCCCAGAAGCTTCGCAGGAATGATTACCACGTCAGTGAAAGGAATGCCGATATCGAACGTGATGGAACGCAGGATCGCATAGAATGGCAGGAAGTACCACTCTGGCACGATGCTGTCTGGCGTTACCATTGGATCAGCCGGGATATAGTTGTCCGGGTGGCCAAGAGCGTTCGGCATATAGAAGATAAAGGCTGCGAAGATCGCGAAGAAGACAGCGGCACCAAAGGCGTCCTTCACCGTGTAGAACGGGTGGAACGGGATCTGGTCGGCGCTGGACTTCACGTCGATACCCAGCGGGTTGCCGCTGTCGGATACCTTCTTGGCCCAAATGTGCAGGATCACAACACCGGTGATCACAAACGGCAACAGATAGTGCAGGCTGAAAAAGCGGTTCAGCGTTGGGTTGTCAACGGAGAAGCCACCCCACAGCAGGGTCACGATGCTGTCGCCCACAACCGGAATTGCGGAGAACAGGTTGGTAATCACGGTCGCGCCCCAGAAGGACATCTGGCCCCATGGCAGCACGTAGCCCATGAAGGCGGTTGCCATCATGAGAAGGAAGATCACCAGGCCGAGCATCCACAGCACTTCGCGTGGCGCCTTGTAGGAGCCATAGTAAAGACCGCGCAGGATGTGGGTGTAAACGGCGATAAAGAAGAAGCTGGCACCGTTAGCGTGCATGTAGCGGATCAGCCAACCGTAGTTGACGTCACGCATGATGCGCTCAACGCTGTCGAAAGCCATCAGCGTGTTTGGCGTATAGTGCATCGCAAGCACAACGCCGGAGATGATTTGCACCATCAGCATCAGGCCAGCCAGGGAACCGAAGTTCCACCAGTAGTTCAGGTTACGTGGGGTTGGCGTGTCCACGCCTACCACGTTGTTCACAAGCCCGATCACAGGAAGGCGTTCTTCCAACCAGGCGGCAGCCTTGTTTTTAGGCTTTGCGTCAATCCATTCAGCCATGATTGCTCCCCTTACCCGATCTGCAGCGTAGTGTCGGTCAGGAAGGTATAAGCAGGCACCTCGAGGTTCTTCGGTGCTGGGCCCTTCCGGATACGACCCGCGGTGTCATAGTGCGAACCGTGGCATGGGCAGAACCAACCGCCAAAGTCGCCACGCTCATCACCGGATTTCGTACCAAGCGGCACACAACCCAGGTGCGTACACACGCCCATTACAACCAGCCACTGATCGTGGCCTTCCTGGACGCGCTCTTCGTCGGTCTGTTTGTCAACCAGGTCAGCCATTTTGACAGAGCGAGCTTCCTCGATCTCTGCTGGCGTACGGTGACGCACGAATACAGGCTTGCCGCGCCATTTGATAACGACGGCTTCCCCGGCGCCAATGGCGCTGAGGTCTACTTCAACAGTCGCCAGCGCCAGTGTATCGGCTGCTGGGTTCATCTGATGAATGAATGGCCAGGCTGCCACTGCGGCGCCTACACCGCCCAAACCAGTGGCGGCAACATGAAGAAAATCACGCCGTGTGGCGCCCTCTTCACCCTCAATTGTCTCGTTGATTGTGCTCATCTAATCTTCCCTGACAGGAACGCGATGCGAAAGGCGATCACTCGTTTGCTTCCCGAATTTGCTTCCCGAAAGTTTATATCCAGTCGCGCGTATTTCTAACCGAGCTTGGTGGCAAAGTCCCGCGTCACAAAGTCGCAGCAAATGCTTACCATAAATTCAATCGCCAGACAGCCCCTGCCCAGCGAATTGGGATTTGTTTAGTCGTCTGGGCCTCAAGTGGCAAGGCTTTATCCAGAATATTTCCAAAAAAATGCCTAATTTTGCCCCCGTCATCCTGCTTGTCGTTGCGCCGCTCACGCCTTGCCATTAGCTTCGCCGCCATGGATATCGCAATTTTTCAACCGGACCAGCCACAGAATACCGGCACAATGCTGCGCCTTGCCGCCTGCATGGACGTGCCCGCGCATGTGATTGAGCCCTGTGGTTTCCCGTTTTCCACCAAGGCATTCCGCCGCTCCGCGATGGATTATGCTGATCTGGTTGACCTGCACCATCACGCTGATTGGCAGGCGTTTGAAGACTGGCGATCAGGCACGGGAAAGCGACTCGTCCTCTTGACCACAAAGGCCGATAGCGCCTACACCGAATTCGAATTTGAGCCCGGCGACATATTGATCGTGGGCAGTGAATCTTCTGGTGCTCCGGATTTTGTGCATGATAGGGCAGATGCCCGCATCACCATTCCCATGCAGCCAGCCGCCCGGTCGATCAATGTGGCAGTCTCGCTGGCGATGGTTCTTGGCGAGGCGCTTCGGCAAACAAACACTTGGCCCACAGGCGGGCCGCAAGGATAACACTATGAATATAGAAGAAAAAAAACAAGTTGCGGCTGACTGGTTCCAAAGCCTGCGCGATCAGATTTGCGCCAGTTTTGAGGCGATCGAGGACGACAATGAGGGCCCCATGGCCGACCGCCAAGCGGGCCGATTCGAGCGCAAGACGTGGGAGCGCACCAACCAGGTGGACGGTGCCCAGGGCGGCGGCGGGACCATGTCCATCATGCGCGGCGGCCGGGTGTTCGAGAAGGTCGGTGTGAATATTTCCACTGTCCACGGCACCTTCACGCCGGAATTCGCCAAAAACATCCCGGGCGCTGACGAGGACCCAAGCTTCTTCGCCACCGGCATCTCGCTGGTGGCCCATATGAACAGCCCGCGCGTGCCGGCTGTCCACATGAACACCCGTTTCATCGTCACCACCAAGGACTGGTTCGGCGGCGGGGCTGACCTGAACGCGCCACTCCCCATTGCCGAGGATACTGCAGATTTCCACAAGGCGTTTGAAGACTGCTGCGACCGGCACGACCCGGCCTATTACGCCAAGTTCAAGAAATGGTGCGACGAGTATTTCTACATCCAGCACCGGAACAGGGCCCGCGGCGAAGGCGGCATTTTCTATGACCAGCTCAACTCGGGTGACTGGGCCAAGGATTTTGCCTTCACCCAGGACGTGGGCCGCACATTCAACGAGATATACCCGGCCCTGGTGCGCCGCCATATGAACGAAGAATGGACCGCGGAAGAACGCGAGACCCAGCTTGAGTACCGCGGTTACTATGCCGAATTCAATCTGGTCTATGACCGTGGCACGACCTTCGGGCTAAAGACCGGCGGCAATGTGGAAGCCATCCTGATGTCCCTGCCACCGGAGGCCAAGTGGCCGTAGGATGCCTGAGCTTGCCGTCTATGCCGCGCTGTTCCTGAACGCCTTCGTGGCGGCAACCCTGCTGCCTGCCTATTCCGAAGTCACACTCGCGGCCCTTCTGGCATCGGGCACGGGTGACCCCTCGCTTCTGTTCCTCGCGGCCACATCAGGCAACACGCTGGGCGCCATCCTGAATTGGTGGATCGGGCGCGGCATCGCCCAGTTCCGCGACCGGCGCTGGTTTCCGGTCAAGCCCAGGCAGTTCGAGCAGGTTTCAGCCTTCTTCGTCAAATACGGCAGGTGGTCGCTCCTTATGGCGTGGGTCCCTGTCATCGGCGATCCGCTGACCGTCGTGGCCGGCACCTTCCGCGTGCCGCTCAGGTGGTTCATCCCTCTGGTGGCGGCAGGCAAGGCATTTCGCTACGGCGCAATCCTCGTCGGCATTGACGCCCTTGCGCTGGCGCCCTGACGGGCATACCCTGAGCCATAAATCTTTCGGGGACAGACAGTTAACACATGACCACACACTCTGAATTTATGGCTGAGGCGCTGGCGCAAGCACGGAAAAGCTATGATGAAGGCGGCTTGCCCATC
>JBNKYQ010000030.1:0-16445 GCA_050300975.1 Kordiimonas sp. | reverse complement strand
TCAGGCGGCGGTGCGCCCGTCAGGCGTTCGCGCACCAGAAGCCCCAACACGTCGGCAAGCCGCGCACTTTCGTCGTCCGTTGGCCGGGCCAAGCCGGTCTCAACCGCCTTCTTTTCCGCGAGCGCCGCCAGGTTGGCTTTCATGCCCGGCATCTGCCTGGCCCCGATGGCTTCAACCCGCGCGCCTTCGACCGCATCGAAAATGGCGCGGGCCAGCGTGCCGCCGGGCGCAAGCTTGGTGTGCAGTTTGGCATCATGGTAGCGGTGACGAAGCGCGAGCGAGTCGGCCAAGCCGCGCACTTCGGCAACGTCTTTCGCGCGCACCACATGGGGCAGGTAAGGCACGCGGGCTTCGCCAGCCACAATGCCCGGCACGTCGGCAGTGAATTTGACCTCAAGATTGCGGTCTTCCGCGATCGCACGGGTCACGGCCGCGAGCGCATGCTCGAACGTCTCTTTTGCTGACTGGCTACCGTCTGCCATGGAACTACTCCGGGCGTGCTTAGGCCGCACCACCCATCACAAGATTGGACGCGCTTTCCTTCAGGTCATGCCCGAAGGAACGCTGGTAATATTCGGCCACGATCGGACGCTCGGCTTCATCGCATTTGTTGAGGAAGCTGACGCGGAAAGCGAAAGCGATGTCGCCGCCCAGGATGGAAGCGTTCTGCGCCCAGGTCAGAACCGTCCGTGGGCTCATCACCGTGGAGATATCGCCTGCCATAAAACCGGCGCGGGAAAGGTCGGCCACGCGTACCATGTTGGAGATGATCTCCTGCCCCTCAGGCGTGTTGTAGCCCGGCTCTTTCGCGAGAATGATCTCGGTTTCCGTATCGTGCGGCAGGTAATTCAGCGTCGCGACGATATTCCAGCGGTCCATCTGACCCTGGTTGATCTGCTGCGTACCGTGATAAAGGCCCGTGGTATCGCCAAGGCCCACCGTGTTGGATGTCGCAAAAATGCGGAACGCAGGATGCGGGCGGATCACGCGGTTCTGGTCCAGAAGAGTGAGCTTGCCTTCCACTTCGAGAACGCGCTGGATCACGAACATCACGTCGGGCCGGCCAGCGTCATATTCGTCGAACACGATCGCTGTTGGGCTTTGCAGCGCCCACGGCAGGATGCCTTCCTGGAACTCGGTGACCTGCTTGCCGTCACGGAGCACAATGGCGTCCTTGCCGACCAGATCGATCCGGCTGATGTGGCTATCGAGGTTGACGCGGATGGTGGGCCAGTTGAGGCGTGCGGCCACCTGCTCGATGTGGGTGGATTTCCCCGTGCCGTGATACCCTTGGATCATCACCCGCCGGTTGTGGGCAAAGCCCGCCAGCACAGCCAAAGTGGTGTCATGATCAAACACATAGGCAGGGTCGATATCCGGCACGTGCTCGTTCCGTTCCTCGAACGCCGGCACTTCCATATCCAGGTCGAGCCCGAACGTCTCCCGCACGGAAACCTTGTTTTCAGGAAGCGTCAGATTGGGCAATTTCTCAGCCGGTACGGCACTCATACGAGACATCCTCTTGTCTTAAAAACTCTTGAAAGCCATTCTAAAGAATGAGCATTTGCATTACCAGTGGGGTTTCAGGCCCTTCGGGTCAACCGAAATCCGCTGAAAATGGGCGAAAATTCTTCAACCTTTTGTGTAGAGAAAATAAGGCGTTTATGGGCAAAGTCACCGAAAGAATCGAAAAAAAACTGAATGACAGCCTTTCACCCACGTATCTTGAGGTGATTGACGAGTCGGAAGGCCACCGGGGGCACGCCGGTTACCGCGACGGCGGCGAAACCCATTTCCGCGTTGTGATCAAATCGAAGGCGTTTGAGGGCCAGAACAGGGTCGCGCGCCAACGCATGGTGATGAAGGCCCTCGCAGACGAGATGAGAGACCAGATCCACGCCCTGTCGATCCAGGCAGACGTCCCCGACACCTGACCCGGGAGAGACGGTTTGATGGCGCACACCCGATATCTCCTGACCTTCCTGGCCGCCCTGCAGCTGGCAACAGGCGCCCGCGCGGGAGGTGATATCACTGTCGTGGTTCAGGAAATGCCGGGGCTGATTGAACCCGGGAAGGCGCTACCCTACAACCGGCTCCTGAATGACCTGCTTGAGGAAGCCCCCGGTGTGGCGGGGGTTGATATCCTGCCCGGATACCGGGGCCCACGCCTGTGGCTGCGGCACGAATATCAGTGCATTTTCGGCGGCGTCAGCGCGCCGGGGCACCAGCGGCCCCGCGACACTGCCATCTCGGAAACAGATTGGTCAACGCTGCATATCTCCACGCCCTTCAACCTGTTGAAGGTGCATGCTTTCAGCCGGACAGGTGCGGAGCCCGCGCATACCCTCGGTGCCTTGAAGGGCCAGAAGATCGCCGTGGATCAGGTGCTGTTTTTCGATCTCCGGTTCCATTCGGACGCCCTGAAGAGCAGCGATTTCATCAAGGTGGATACCTCCCGTGAGGCTCTCTCACTGCTTGAAAACGACAGGGTGGACCATGTGTTCGCCTATGATAATGACGTGGCCATGATGCAGGCGGAACGTGGTGCGGCCTTCGCCTACGATCCTGCCTTCACGCTTCTGGAGCTTGAGGAAAGTATGATGTGCTGGTCAGGAGGTGAAGTGGCGGCCCTTGTGAGCCACGTCAACGACAGGCTTTCAGAGATGCGGCGCTCCGGCATGCTTGAAAGCCTAGTGCCTCACCTGCGCTAGACTTTGTAGCAACGCCCTCCCCCACGTCCGCCACCATTTGCGCCATAACATTGCATTTTTTCCCGGAAAACGGTAGCATCCCGATACGTGAAACACTGTGGGGCAGGCGGTGGTCAGAATAGAGGGACATCCCCCATCGGACGACATGCATGAAAATGACGCGTTGTTGCGTGATGCTCTTCCCGGCTGGCCAATTTCCACCATCTGCCATATCCAGACCAAACCGACGCACGGCGGCCCTGCCGTCAAAGGAACGGGTTTTGTGATCGCCGGCGACCTGATCCTGACCGCAGCGCACAATGTTGCCGGTGACTATTTTGACGGCGAAGCGCCACAAAGAGTGCGCATATATACCGGGTGGGCGGGCGACGCCTATAAGAAACGCTATACAGTTGTAGACCCCTATTCCGACCTCTATATCCACGACGCCTACCCTGAAAATCCAGAACGCGACATCGCGATCATCCGGCTGGGCCAGGGAATAGGCAACATTGCCGGCGCCTTGGGCCTGGAGGCCGCCGACGAGGATCGGCTGATCGGCCCGGCTTCACCCAGCGAGTGGCTGCTGCATGGGTTCCCCCACGGCGGTCCACTGGAGAGTTACAGCGGTCATATCACCAACCTGAACCCTTCGGCCTTTCGCCATACTGCAGATGACACAGAAGGCGGTGTCAGCGGCGGCCCCATCTGGGCCTATCTTGACGACATGCCCATGGCCGTGGGCGTTCACTATTTTTCCGATGACACCAATCACACGGACGCCTGTCGCATCACTGCAAACGATATCGACTGGATTCTGTCCGTTATCGAGGAACACACCCCTGATTGATAAGGAAGAGCCATGCTTATGTCACAGAAACCCTTGAAGTCCGGCCTTGCAAGCCTGCTTGTTGCTGCCGCCCTGTCAACCGGTGCTGCCGCAGCAGCAGGTAACACCGGCAGTGGCCCGACCAAGAATATGCCCGCGTCCTGGGGCGGGACCCGCATGGTCTTCACACAATCATGCCTGAACAAGAAACCGCAGGAGGAAGCCCTGCTGCCCTTTCTTTTGAGTTCAATTGTCAGCCCCCTAGCCAAAAAGGGCGTGGACGCCATCGGCAACGCCATGAAAAAAGCGGGAGAGGACAAGACGGCCGTCTCCCACGCCACAATCCCGATCGAGGTCGAGACCAGCCCAACCGGCAGGCAGGAATTGAAGGACTGCCTGATTTATGTGAAGGGCAGCTTCTACCACCGCAACCCGGATGATGGCAGCGCCAGCTACTCAGACACAAAATCAGGACAAGGTGCCTTCGAGAAGTTTGCGAAGATGCGGACAACCCTGAACAAGGGGCACTCTGATGCCGGGATAGACAATATCTGGTCAAAACTGGCGAATGAGAAAATCTATCTGGCAGCCGAACCCGCCGTGATCTTTGAGGTCCAACTGGTTCCAAACGATAAGGCAGACCTGAAGTATCTCAGGTTTGAGCCAACCTACCTTGCCTACAGCAAGTCTGGCAACAAACGGTCAAACGCCGCCAAGATTGTGGCGCAGGTAATGTTCCACAATGTTGGGGATGACATCAGCCTGGATGATGGCATGGGCACACCCCTGGTGGTCGGCAACTTCAAACCTGGCGATGGCCCCTGGCTCTTTGGCGACGGCTCCCCGGCCAGCCCCTGGTTCCTGCCGCCACAGGCTAAAGACAAAGAGGGCGAAGCTCCAAACATTGGGACCGCCACCAATGCACTCAGCAAGGGCAGCAATGCGCTGAAGTCGGAACGCACCAGCCTTCAGGCAAGCCTCGATAAAGCCCTCGCCACGATAAAGAGCGAACAAGACACTCTGGCGTCCCTCAATGTGCAATTGGCAGCCGCAGCAGCGGATAAGAAACGTGCCATAGAGGACAAGATCGACACCTCAAAACGCAATTTGGCGAGCGCTGAACAGACACGCGACAACCTTAACGCCGCCATCAATACCCTGAACCCAGCCATCGCTGCCATGGATGACCTGACGGAGAAATTTGAAGACGTTGCCGACAACAAGGCGCTTGTGCAAAAATCCGTGAAAGCTGCATCAACGGCCTTCAACAAGGCCGAACGGGCGCTGAAAGCCCCTTCCGCAACCTTTACCAAGACAGCTGAAGATGTGCGCAGTGCACTTGCCAAGGTGGGCAAGGTGGTCAATCAACCTTCCCATTATTATAACGCCACTCTGAAGTTCGCCGAAACGCAGGCAGGCAGCAAATTCATGAAGGCTCTTTCCGGCGTCTTTGAAGAGTCCAAGGAAGACATAAAGGCCAAGATTGACCTGGCGCTTTCAAAAGAGAAACGCGACGAAGCTGCCATGGAGAAATACAAGGCCCAGCTGGATGCGAATGCCAAGTATTATGAAGCCTTTGCCGGTTATGATGCACTTGTGAAGACATACTGTGAATCGACGGGTGGTGCAGCCACCACCACCGCATCAGCTGCCCTGCGCAAGGCACAGGAGAACCTGAATTATCTGGCAATGGTGGCAGACCTTGAAACGCCCGTGTCGGCACTGGTTCCGATTAGCAGCGACAAGCCGGACCCGTCCAGCGGAATTTGCGCGGCCGCCCAGGACTAGGGCCGGATACCCGGCGATTTAGGGCCTGCGTTCTGTTGCCAAGGGGATGATCTCGAAGTCGACGATGTCATCCCACTTGTCTGTCCAGGCCTTGAACAACTCCGGGTCCTTGGTTTCCATCAACTGGTAGCAGACCGTGCGGTCTTCAGTGAGCCAGCTGTCGATATATTCAAGCCCCAGCGGCATCATTCTGCCCTGCCTGTTGAAGCGCTCATAGACTGGCTCCGCGCCTTGCCTGAACCGTTCGATCACCATGTAACGCATGTGCCTGACCCTATTTCTTCGGGGGGAGTGTAACAGCCGCGTACCCTAGCCGTGCCATCGCGCCAGACAGGGCATCGACGATTTCGGGATCAATGCTTCGGCTGCAAACCACATAAAGATTCTGTTCTTCAATGGTACCGAGCCCGTCAATCGCGATAAGATCCAGCGGTTCGTCAAACTTGCGCCGGAAGGCGTCCCAGATGTGGATGGGCACCAGGGTGAAATCCGCCCGCTTCATCCGCACCATATCCAGCGCCTGCTCTATCTGCTGCGGACGGTAGGAGATTTCGGCCTTTGCTGTTTCAAGATAGGGATCGACTTCTGGGCCATAGATAAACTCTTTGACAAAAACGCCGCGCAGGCTGCTGTCCGACAGCATCGCCTTGACCGACCCATACTGCAGGGTTTTCATCGCCGATTCCCGGCTTGCCACCAGGACATGCCTTGGCAGAATGTCGAGCGCATAGGGCACATAGATCCAGAGCTTCGCCCTTTCATCGTTATGGGCCCTGCCTGTTGCGCAGAACTTCCGAAGGCCCGCATTCAGGAGATCCGCCTCCGTCTTCAGGGTGGTTTCGGTCCAGTGAACCTCAAGCCCCGCCTCAAGGGCGATACGGTTCATCTCATCAAAGCGCGAGCCGGACATCTGACCGTCGCGGACCAGCATCTTGGGCGGGAAATCATAGAAGGTGAAGGTGACGGCCTGATCGTCTGATGCGGATGCCGACAGGGAGATCAGTAAAATCGCCAGTCCTGCCTGAAAGCATCCGCCGAATTTCATGGAATTCCCCTGAGCGTCATGATCGTATTTTGGGGCAATGCTACCAGAGAAGGCATCAGATTGCCATCAATAGGGCTTTTGCCCCTGATGCATTCTGGGCCGGGTGCCAACAAGGGTCACCGGCTTTTCCAGGCACCCAGCATCAATCCCTGCGCCGATTTGGCCTGTGAACGCGCATACCAGAAGCCGCCGATCGTCAGCATGATCAGGGTCGGGAAAACGATAATGTCAGCCAGGGTGATTTCCGTCATGGGCCTGTTCCTTGTTTTGGCACAACTACTGTCGCGCCAAAATAAGGCAAACCGGTGAAGGAAATGGGGTGATTTCGTAACGCTGAAACGGGAACCGGCAGCGCACACGGGGTACGCTGCCGGTCGTTTTTCAGCCCGCAGGCAGAAGACTGCCCGAGGCCTTAAAGCTGATGGGTTACCGGTGGCTTCCCAAGCGGCGGTGCGAAATGCGTGAGGTTGATGCCCTCTACCGCTGCTTCATATTCCTCGATCTTCGGCGTGCGGCCAAGGATGGTGGAAAGCACCACAACCGGCGTGGACGCAAGGAGGCTTTCGCCTTTCTTCTCGTCACTGTCTTCCACAACCCGGCCCTGGAACAGGCGCGTGGATGTTGCCATCACGGTGTCGCCCTTCTCGGCCTTTTCCTGGTTGCCCATGCACAGGTTACAGCCAGGGCGTTCCAGATAGAGGGTGTTTTCATACTTGGTGCGAGCCGTATTCTTTGGCGCGTCGTCGTTGAACTCGAAGCCTGCATATTTCTGCAGAACGTCCCAGTCACCCTCAGCCTTCAACTCGTCAACGATGTTGTAGGTTGGCGGCGCGATCACGAGCGGTGCCTTGAATTCCACCTTGCCGTTCTGCTTTTCGATGTTCTTGAGCATCTGGGCAACGATTTTCATGTCACCCTTGTGCACCATGCAGGAACCAACGAAGCCGAGGTCGACCTTCTTTTCCCCGCCATAGTAGGAAACAGGGCGGATGGTGTCGTGCGTATAGCGGCGCGATACGTCCGCGTTGTTCACATCGGGGTCGGCGATCATTGGTTCAACGATCTGATCCAGGTCCACAACGAATTCGGCGAAATATTTCGCGTTATCGTCAGGCTTCAGGGCAGGCCGTTCGCCAGACTTGATTTCGGCAATCCGCTTGTCAGCAATGTCGATCAGGCCCTGAAGGGTTTTCGCCGCATTGTCCATGCCCTTGTCGATCATGATCTGAATACGGCTTTTCGCGATCTTGAGCGATTCGATCAGCGTGTCGTCTTCGGAAATACAGATCGATGCTTTCGCTTTCATCTCCGCCGTCCAGTCGGTGAAGGTGAAGGCCTGATCTGCCAAAAGCGTCCCGATATGCACTTCGATCACGCGGCCCTGGAAGACGTTGTCGCCGAACTGTTTCAGCATCTGGGCTTGCGTTGCGTGCACCACATCACGGAAATCCATGTGATCGCGAAGCGTGCCTTTGAAGGTCACCTTCACCGATTCCGGGATCGGCATGGTGGCTTCACCGGTCGCGAGCGCCAGTGCCACGGTGCCACTGTCCGCACCAAAAGCAACGCCCTTGGACATGCGGGTATGGCTGTCGCCGCCGATGATCACAGACCAATCATCCACCGTGATGTCATTCAGCACCTTGTGGATTACGTCGGTCATGGGGTGGTAAACACCCTTCGGATCGCGCGCGGTGATCAGGCCGAACTTGTTCATGAAGCTCATCAGTTTCGGAATGTTCGCCTGGGCTTTCTTGTCCCACACGGAGGCCGTGTGACAACCAGACTGATACGCCCCGTCAACGGTTGGGGAGATGACAGTCGCTGCCATCGCCTCAAGTTCCTGGGACGTCATCAGGCCCGTGGTGTCCTGCGAACCAACGATGTTCACTTTAACGCGAACGTCGGAACCGGCGTGCAGCACCGTGCCCGGGGTCACGCCAACAGCGTTCTTGTTGAAGATCTTCTCAACCGCTGTCAGGCCCTGGCCCGGGTGCGAGATTTCTTTGGAAGCCGCGAAGACCTTCGGCGCGTCCACGCCCAGCGTTTCAGCGGCGAACGTTTGCAGCTTCTTGCCGAACACGATCGCGTAGGAGCCGCCAGCCTTGATGAATTCCACCTTCTGCGGCGTCAGCGCGGAGGAGATATCAACAAGCTCGTCGCCCGCTTCACTATAGAGCTTCTTGGTTTTGGTGTTGATCGTCAGCACCGTGCCGGTGTCAACGGAATAGACCTGCTCCAAAACCGGATCACCGTTCGCGTCCAGAACTGGTTTGCCGTCTGCGTCCGTCTTCTTGACCCAGTTCTTGAGGTCGAGGCCGATACCGCCGGTCACGCCCACGGTCGTCAGGAAGATCGGCGAGATGCCGTTGGTGCCGCCCACAATCGGCGCAAAGTTGACGAATGGCACATAAGGGCTGGCTGGCTTGCCGGTCCACAGCGCCACGTTGTTGACGCCGGACATGCGGGATGAGCCCACACCCATGGTGCCCTTCTCGGCCACCAGCATCACGCGCGCGTCAGGATGCTGTTTCTGCAGCGCCTGGATTTCAGCCTGTGCTTCTTCGGAAATCATGCATTTGCCGTGCAGCTCACGGTCGGAGCGGGAGTGCGCCTGGTTACCCGGGGACAGGAGGTCGGTCGACACATCGCCTTCAGCCGCGATGTAGGAGACAACCTTGATCTCTTCATCGATCGCCGGAAGCTTGGTGAAGAACTCTGCCTTGGCGTAGCTTTCCAGCAGGTCCTTGGCAACCGCGTTACCCGCCTTGAAGGCCGCGGCCAGGCGGTCTGTGTCAGCATCATACAGGAAGACCTGGGACTTGAGAACGTCAGCAGCCTGCTTCGCGATGGCTGCGTCGTCGCCGAGCGCCAGATCGAGAAGAACCTCTACCGATGGGCCACCCTTCATGTGGGACAGCAGTTCAAAAGCGAAGTCCGGGGTGATTTCCGCGACAACAGCCTTACCAAGGATGATGTCCTTCAGGAACTTGGCTTTGACGCCAGCAGCACTCGTGGTGCCGGGCAGGGTGTTGTAGATGAAGAAGTGGAGGGAGTCCTTACGGTGCTCATTACCCGCATCCATGATCTGGGAAATAAGTTCCTCAACCAGCGCTCCATCATCGATGGGCTTGGGATTCAAACCCTCGTTCTTGCGAGTTTCGATCTCTTTCAAATATTCGGTGTACAAACCCATGACTATCCTGACAAATAAGTGTTAGAAGAAGCTTGATACCCGGGCGGCAGATAAGGCTGCCGGACAGGGGAAAAGCGGGCCGGCGCGCATACTATTTCAACACGCCCCAGCATGCAAGATGGTTCGGCCCTAAAAACATAAGTTTTCTGCCAATTTTTGCGCTTTTCAACGCGCATGATCGGCCTATGTTAAACTCTTTAAGTGGAGGTCCTGATCCCATGACATCTGTTGGAAAAGACACACTCAAAACACGCCGTACGCTCAAGGTCGGATCGAAGGAGTATGACTTTTACAGCCTTGAGGCGGCAGCAGAGCAGATCGGGGACGTCTCGCGCCTGCCGTACACACTGAAGGTTCTGCTTGAAAACCTCCTCCGCCATGAGGACGGCACAAGCGTGACGAAGGCTGATATCCAGGCCCTCGCTGACTGGCAGGAGGAGCGCCGCTCGGACCATGAAATCGCCTACCGTCCGGCGCGGGTATTGATGCAGGATTTCACCGGCGTCCCCGCGGTTGTGGACCTGGCGGCCATGCGCGCGGCGATGGTGGCCATGGGCGGCGACCCGGAGAAGATCAACCCGCTGGCACAGGTAGATCTGGTGATCGACCACTCGGTGATGGTGGACAAGTTCGGCACTGCGCAAAGCTTCAAGCAGAATGTGGACCTTGAGATGGAGCGTAACGCCGAACGGTACGAGTTCCTGAAATGGGGCCAGAATTCGCTGGATAATTTCAACGCCGTGCCGCCCGGCACCGGCATCTGCCACCAGGTGAACCTGGAGTATATCGCCAAGACCGTCTGGACCAGTAATGACGGCGAGCGTACGGTCGCCTACCCTGACACCTGTGTCGGCACCGACAGCCACACCACCATGGTGAACGGCCTTGCGGTCCTTGGCTGGGGTGTGGGTGGCATCGAGGCGGAAGCCGCCATGCTGGGCCAGCCTGTGTCCATGCTGATCCCTGAGGTTGTCGGCTTCAAGCTCACGGGCAAGCTTAAGGAGGGCATCACGGCCACCGACCTTGTGCTGACGGTGGTGCAGATGCTGCGCGAAAGGGGCGTGGTCGGCAAATTCGTGGAATTCTTCGGCGACGGGCTTGATGAGCTGACGCTCGCAGACCAGGCCACCATCGCCAACATGGGCCCGGAATATGGTGCCACCTGCGGCTTCTTCCCGATCTCCAAGCGCACGCTCGATTATCTGACCTTCACGGGCCGCGACGCAGATACTATCGCGCTTGTGGAGGCCTATGCCAAAGAACAGGGCATGTGGCGCGACGCATCAAGCCCCGAGCCATTGTTCACCGACACGCTCGAGCTGGATATCTCCACCGTCAAGCCGTCGCTTGCGGGGCCAAAACGCCCGCAGGATCGGGTTGAGCTGGCCGTAGCCGCGGAGGCCTTCGAAGGCGTTCTGGAGGAGTTCGGCAAGAAGGGCGACGACACGGGCTATAAGGTTGAAGGCGAAGACTATACGCTTCATCAGGGCGATGTGTGCATCGCCGCGATCACCAGCTGCACCAACACGTCGAACCCCGGCGTCATGGTAGCGGCAGGCCTTGTGGCCAAGAAGGCCGTCGCTTTGGGCCTCAAACGCAAGCCATGGGTCAAGACATCGCTCGCGCCCGGCAGTCAGGTGGTAACAGACTATCTCAACAAAGCCGGCCTGACCGAACATCTGGATACGCTTGGCTTCAACCTTGTGGGCTACGGCTGCACCAGCTGTATCGGTAACTCCGGCCCGCTCGATGCGCCGATCTCGAAGGCCATCAATGAAAATGACATGGTCTGCACCAGCGTGCTGTCCGGCAACCGTAACTTCGAAGGCCGCGTGAACCAGGACATCAAGGCCAACTATCTGGCCTCACCGCCGCTTGTTGTCGCCTATGCCATCGCGGGCTCCATGCGGATCAATGTGGCCACCGACCCGATCGCGCAAACTGAGGACGGCAGGGATATCTATTTGAAAGACCTTTGGCCCACCAACGCGGAAGTCGATGAGGCCATTTCGAAGGCGCTGACCCGCGAGATGTTCATCGAACGCTACGCCAATGTCTTTCAAGGCACGGATGAGTGGCAGGCGGTTCCCGTCTCGGAAGGCAAGACCTATGAGTGGAACGACAAGTCCACCTATATCCAACACCCGCCCTATTTCCAGGGCATGAGCACGGCGGTGGCCCCCACCCGGAACGTGATGGGCGCGCGCCCGCTGGCGCTTCTGGGGGACAGTATCACCACCGACCATATCTCGCCCGCCGGTTCCATCAAGGCAGACAGCCCGGCTGGCCAGTATCTGCAGTCAAAAGGTGTGGCGAAGGCCGATTTCAACTCATATGGGTCCCGCCGCGGCAACCATGAGGTGATGATGCGCGGCACCTTCGCCAATATTCGGCTCAGGAACCTGATGGCGCCAGGCACCGAAGGCGGCTGGACCACGCACCAGCCATCGGGTGATGTGATGAGCATCTTCGACGCCGCGATGAAATATCAGGAAGAAGGCCTTCCGCTCGTGGTAATCGGCGGCAAGGAATACGGCACCGGCTCCTCCCGCGACTGGGCAGCCAAAGGCACCAACCTTCTGGGCGTCAAGGCTGTGCTGGTGGAAAGCTTTGAGCGCATCCACCGCTCGAACCTTGTGGGCATGGGCGTTCTGCCGCTGCAGTTCAAAGAAGGCGACGGGCGCGAAAGCCTGGGGCTCGTGGGCACAGAGACATTCGACATCACCGGCGTTGAGGGCACCATCAGCCCGCGTCAGGATGTGGCCGTCACCATCCACTATGCCGACGGCACATCGAAGGCCATCACCGTTCTGTGCCGCATCGATACCGATGACGAGGTCAGCTATTACCAGCACGGCGGGATCCTGCACTATGTGCTCCGCCGCCTGGCTGCCTGATCATTCCAGCAAGCAGTGAGGGCCGCTGGTGTGGCCCTCCGGGCTTTCACTAGTGTCTTTTTGCCCTAATTCTTGAGGAGCTCGGCATCGGCGTCTGGGTTCAGGGCGCGAATGAAGGACAACAGATAGGTCACATTGCCCGCGTCATCGCGCGCCGGGAAATCAAGAATATCCGCCGCGATATGCTCCCGGCCATTATGGGGCAGAAAACCGACGAAACGGCCTATACACGGCGTGCGCAGAAGCTTGCCGCAATAGCTGCCGAGGTTCTTGAGCTTGGGGTGATTGACCTGGGACAAGGTCATGCCCTGCCATAGAACCCCACTGAACATCTGGCGGTAATCCTCACCCAGAATCCGGATGACCCCGTCTTCAGGCGCGCCCCCAAATTGCATCAGGTTGAAACGGGAGTGCCAGCCACCCAGCTCCTGAAAATGGAAGTCCGCCTTATAGGGTGGCAACCCGCCCTGAAGCTTCGACTGGTACAAACGGGTGATCTCTTCAAAGCCTTCCAGCGACGTGAGATCCGCCTCAATGTCCATGAAGCAGGACCGGCCCCATTTGTGCTGAATTGCCTTGGGGACATCTGTATGACCAGACTGTAACAATCGCTAACTTCCCGAATAGATTCCGCTGTCGACGCACGTTGCCCACCATGGTAAAGGGACACTCACACACTGGTGATTGGCAGTTGACATCCTCTGAAGATAGACTGGTTTTATGAGAAAGTGGTTAATACTCCTTGTCCTGTATGCGACAGGCTTCAGTGCCATGGCGGCGGATGGTACTGCGCCCCGCCTGACTGTGATCGAGCTTTTCACCAGCCAAGGCTGTTCAAGCTGCCCGCCCGCTGACGCAGCGCTCAAAAGCCTGCGCGGTCGCCCGGGTATCCTGACCCTCTCCTGGGCTGTGGACTATTGGGACCGGTTGGGTTGGGAAGATACGTTCGCCCACCCGCACAACGCCATGCGCCAGGCTGCCTACAACAAGCGCCTGGGCCGCGGCGGCGTTTTCACCCCCCAGATGATCCTTGATGGCCGTATCCAGTGCGTCGGCTCCAAGCCCGACAAGGTACGCGCCTCCATTGAAAAGGCCCGTGCAGTCGCCCGCCCGTCGATCACCCCGACGCTGACGGAAGCAGCCGACGGCAAGATCCAGCTGGCGTTGCCGGCAGCAAGCGTGGGCGACATGGTCTCCGTGCGCGTGGTCTGGTTCCTCGGGGACGCAACGGTGCAGATCGGCGACGGTGAAAACCAGGGCCGGTCCCTGCATTATACCAATGTTGTGCGCGCCTCAGACATCCTGATGGACTGGAAAGGCAAGGCAACAACGCTGACGCTTGACCCCGCTGATGGCATAGGCGTCGGGGCGGACCATGTGGCGATCCTCTTGCAGGATGACTATGGCCATGGCCCCATCGTTGGCGCGGCATCCATGGCGCTCAAACAGGCGTCAACGGCGGTTGCCAGCACCCGCTGATTAGCCCTCTGATCGCCCCTCTGGCCTCCGCCCACCTTGAAAGCATTTCTTGACTCAGCGGCCAAAAACCGTCATAGAGCGCGCCAACATGCGTGGCTTGATGCCCGCAGCGCGCAAGGAATGCGCGGGAATGCCCGGCTGTTTTGGGCAGATGATTGAACGAAGTTTCCGTGCGACAGTCGCACATGCCAAGTCAGTGTTATGGCCCTGATGGGTCCCCTGCCCGGTTGAGGAAAAAGCGTTCATTCGAAATGAATGCGGCACGCCTTTTGGCCTGCCTTAACCGTGTTAGGAAAACTGAATGACTGACTTTACCGCGCTTGGTCTAAGCGCGCCTGTAATGGATGCGCTCGAGTCCGAAGGCTTCAAGACCGCTACCGAAATTCAAGCCCGCACCATCCCGTTCCTGCTGGGTGGCCGCGATGTTGTTGGCCTTGCCCAAACGGGCAGCGGCAAGACCGGCGCCTTTGTGCTGCCGATGATTGAACGCCTGATGGCGCACGAAGAGCGCCCGAAACCCGGCATGCCGCGTGCGCTGATCCTGGCGCCAACCCGCGAGCTCGCGATCCAGATCACCGATGCGGTCAAGACCTTCTCGCACAATACCAAGCTTCGGAACTGCACCATCTTCGGTGGCGCGCCTTACCGCACCCAAACGCATATCCTCAGGCGCGGCGTGGACATCCTGGTGGCAACGCCGGGTCGTCTTCTCGACCATATGAAGCAAGGCAACATCTATCTGGATGAAGTTGAATACTTTGTTCTTGATGAAGCCGACCGCATGCTGGACATGGGCTTTGTTGACGATGTCAGCAAAATCTCCGCCAACATCCGGTGCGAGCACCAGAGCGTGATGTTCTCCGCGACCCTCAACGAGAAGATCAAGGACCTGACAGCGACACTGCTGAAGAACCCCGAGCATGTGGAAATCGCGCCCGAGGCCACCATCGCCGACAACCTGACCCACAAGGTCATGTTCGTGGCGCGCCATGACAAGTATGAGCTTCTGTTCCACATGATCGAGACCAAGCGGGTTTCCAAGGCGCTGATCTTCGTTCGTACCAAGCGAGAAGCAGATGAGCTGGCGGAAATCATGCATGACAAAGGCTATCTGGTTGACGCCATCCACGGCGACAAACAACAGCGCATGCGTGAGCGCATCATCCGCTCTTTCCGGAACGACAAGATCGATTTCCTCGTGGCGACCGACGTGGCAGCGCGCGGTATCGACGTCAAAGACATCGGCCATGTGTTCAACATCGATGTGCCGATCGAATCTGAAAGCTATGTTCACCGCATTGGCCGGACGGCCCGTGGCGGCAAAAGCGGTGAAGCCTATACTTTCTGTTCAAAAGGCGAGTTCAACCTGCTGCAGGCGATTGAGCGCCTGATCAAGATGCGGGTCGAGATCGATCACGATCATCCGTTCCCCCAGCAGCCTTCGCCTAAAAAAGGCAAGGCCAAGGTACGCCCGCGCCCGGGTGGCCCCCGCACAGACCGCGCAGACGCTGGCGGCAAGAAGCGGAAAGACCGCAAGGACCGGACGCCGCTTCACAAGCAAAGCAAGCACCGCAAGGGCCAGGGCGCTGCAGGTAAGCCCACTGGTAAGCCGTCCGGCAAAAAAGCCGGTCCGGCGAAATCGGGTCCCGCAAAATCAGGTTCTGGTAAGCCTGCTAAAGGCAAGCCAGCGCAGGCCAAACCGGCGCGCGGCAGCAAGCCATTCGCCAAATCGGCCCGCCCGAAAAAGGCGGGCGGCGGCTTCGATACGCTGAAGCGCCGAGCCTGATACACGGCCTAAGTACAGGGCCTGATCCAAAGACAGCCTTGGCTGACTGAATGAATTGTGCCTAGGATGGTTTCCATGAAACACATCCTGGGCATTTTCATTTTTGCTGTCGTGCTGGCGAGCGCCGCCACCGCTGACGATCTTTTCTTCGAAACCGAGGCTGCCTATGAAGCCAGCCAGGCGGCCCGCAACAAGGGCGTCGCGGCCTTCCGCGATGGCGACCTTCCGACCGCCCTGACGCACATCGAAGAAGCACTCAGGCACCGGCCCAATCATCCGCTGCTCCTTGGCTATATGGCCTATCTGGCGGCGGAAACCGGAGACAGCGCAAAGGCCTTGCACGCGGCAGTGCGCTATAGCGCCCTGGGCCTGGCGCCGGGAGCGGACATCCGCCTCGCGCTCAGGAACGCCTTGGGCGACGAGGCCGCAGCCCTTGAGAACCGCTTTGATGCCAACCTTGCGCCAGAAGGGTCAGCCACCACCAAATTCATGCTGCCGGAAAGCCTGCAACTGGTGGAAGGCATCGCCCAGGATACCCGCGGGCGTTATTATTTGGGCACGGTGGTAGATGGCGGCATCTACCGCATGGACGCCACAGGGCCCAAGAAAATCGTCGACGCCAAACAGCATGAGTTCGGCAGCTTCTTCGGCATGACATTCCACAGCGGCAGCCTCTATGCCACCTTCGCCCACATAGAACAGACCCCCGGTTACACCGAAGGTGAAGGCCAGACC
>JBNKYQ010000029.1:0-16587 GCA_050300975.1 Kordiimonas sp. | reverse complement strand
GGAGAAAGGTTTCCGTATGGCCCATTCCGACTTGGAGTCTTGGGTAAGCGAGGTCGCAGCCCGGACGCAACCCGATCGGATCCACTGGTGTGACGGTTCACAGGCGGAAATCGACGCCTTCATCGACGCCGCTTTCGCGGAAGACATCGCCACGGGTGACGTCACCTGCGAAACCGTGATCCCCGAGGAAGCGCGCCTCACGGCCACCATGAACGCCCGTGAAGTGATGGTGCTGGCCGGCCTGCCCCTGACAACCCCCATCTTCCGCCGGCTTGACCCAGATTGCACCATCGAGTTCTTCGCGCACGACGGCGACAAAGTTGATCCCGGCGCCGCCATCATGCGCGTTGAAGGCAAAGCGCGCGCCATGCTCTCGGCCGAACGTACCGCACTCAACATCGTGCAGCACCTCTCTGGCATCGCCACCCTTACGCGCCAGTATGTGGACCAGATCAAAGGCACCGGCGCCACGCTTCTCGACACCCGTAAAACCATCCCGGGCCTTCGGAAGCTGGGCAAATACGCCACGGCCATGGGCGGCGCAAAGAACCACCGAATGGGCCTGTTTGACGCCGTGATGATCAAGGACAACCATATCGCCGTCGCGGGTTCTGTTGAGAAAGCCGTCGCAAGCGCCAAAGCCGCGGGCCGCAACGACATCCAGGTGGAATGCGATACGCTTGAGCAGGTACGCGAAGCGGTGAAGGCCGGTGCCAACAGCCTGCTGCTTGATAATATGCCACCCGCCATGCTCAGGCAGGCGCGTGCGATTGTGGACGGTGCCATCCCCTGCGAGGCCTCAGGCGGCGTGAACCTCCATACCATTCGTGCGATTGCAGAAACGGGTGTGGACTATATTTCTGTCGGGCGTCTGACCCAAAGCGCTCCTGCCGTTGACATCGGCCTCGACTTCGCCTGACGTTAAGCAGCAGGTAAGGTTTTCCCTTTAGTTTGTGTTGTCTCGCTTTGGGGGTGAGGATAGCGCGCGCGGCATATGCCAAACATCCAGAAAATACTTGCTGAAACACCGCTGGCTGCAGCCCGACAGCTTACCATACGGTACATTGTTGCCCTGCTGCTGGTAGCCACCGCCGCCACAACTGGTTTCCTGACCCTGTATTTCACCATTCACCGGGAAGAAACGGCGGCGACCGTCATCAACATTGCTGGCAGGCAACGGATGCTGTCCCAAAGAATTGCGCTGTTCATCAACCAGTTGCAGACCCAGCCTGGCAATGCCGACCTGCGGCAGAAAACGACCGAGACCATCGACCTGTTCGAGACGTCACACCGCGGGCTTGTCGTCGGCGATGAAGCAGTTGGCCTTCCAGGCCTTTCCCGCACTGAAACCCGCGATATCTATTTCGGGGAAATCGCGCTGGATGATCGTACCGAGGCTTATATCCAGCTTGCACGGGCAGCCATCTCCCAGATCGTGGCATCAGGCGCGGTGGACCCAATGGTCATTGACAGCATCAACAAAGCAGCAGCCGGGCCGCTGTTGAATGCGCTCGACAGCGCTGTGGCCAGTTTTGAACGCGAAAGCCGAAGCGGCATTCGTGACCTTGAGACCATCGAAGCAATCGTCTATCTGCTCACACTGCTGCTGTTGGTTGCAGAAGCCTTTGTGATTTTCCGCCCCGCCGTCAAGCGCGTTCAAGAAGCCATGCAGCGGATGCTGGGCGCAGAAGAAGCCGCCAACAAATCAGCGCGCGACCGCCAGCTGGTGCTTGATGCCGTCAGTCATGAACTGCGCACGCCCTTGAGCGAAATCATGCATGCCGTGGCGTCGATCCCACCCGAGGAAGTAACACCTGAGGTGCTGGAGCAGCTTACCCGCATCAACCACGGCTGTGACGATATATCAGGTACTGTCACAGCGATCCTGAACTATGTCTCACTTGAAACCAGCATGACCGCACCGCGTCCTGAGCCCGTTGACCTGTATGCTTTCCTTGACACGTTGACGGAACGATTGGCGCCCCAGGCCCGGGCCAAAAACCTTGTCCTGCATCACCACAGCGATGGGGCAGCAGCGCCAAGCGGCTGCTATGTTGCTGTGGACCGGGGCAGCCTGACGTCCATCGTTACCAAGCTGCTGCAAAATGCGATCAAATACACCGATGAAGGCAGGATTACCCTTGCGGCGAAATTGACCCCATCGACCAGCACCACCCAGTACCTTCAGATCAAAGTGACAGACACAGGACGCGGGATTCCGGAAGAAGAATTGAACTCCATCTTCGATGCCTTTGAGGCCGCTGCCAGAACCGGCCAGACAACACGCGGTCTCGGGTTGGGCCTTTCCTACGCGCGAGCCGTGGCAAAACAATTAGGCGGCACGCTGACGGCCTCCAGCACACCAGACAAGGGCAGTACCTTCACCCTGAACATTCCAGTGGTGAAAGTTGAAAAGCCCAATCAGCCCGACGCGTCAGGTCGAGCCAGCGATCAAGCCGACAAACCGTCGCTCGCCTGCCTGGTGGCGGAAGACAACCCGGTAAACCAGATTATCCTCTGTAATCTCCTCGAACGTGCCGGCCACCGCGTTGTAAGGGTTGGTAACGGCAAAGCTGCTGTCTCTGAAGCCGCGCGCAAACGTTTTGATGTGATCCTTCTGGATATCAACATGCCGGAAATGCGTGGGGACGAAGCCTGCAAAGCCATTCTGAACCAGACGGAGGGGAGCCCGCCCCGGATGGTCGCCGTAACAGCCAACACCTTGCCCGAGCAGGTCGCAAGCTATCACGCCGCAGGGTTTCAGGCAGTGGTGGCCAAGCCGATCGATAATGAAAAGCTGTATGAAGCGTTGGTGGGGCTTCGCCCCGTCGGGCATGAAAATGCCCGCCTTGGCGGCTAAAGCGACTGTCCCCTGCCGTGCGACGCCCTGATTTCAGGCAGGGCTCCGTGCAGTTTTCCCCATGCAGCTTCGCTGACGGCATTGCGCCATACGCACGACAAGGCCACACAAAAATTTGCATTGTCGCGCGCCGCATCAAGGAGCGTGCCGAGCATTTCACCACCATGGAAATTGATAAGGTCTTCAAGCGGCCCCGTTCCCAGGAACGATAGGGCCTTGGTGTTGTCGGCTTCGACCAGATTGACAGCCTCCCAGATCACCCTGAACCCCAGCACCGCGTCGGCGCGGCACAAGCGCCACAAGGTCTCCACCGCCCGGAACTGAGCCTGTTGGGCGTCTGCTCCGCGGGTAAAATAGCCCATGTAATCCTGGGCCAGTTGGTGGATCTCTTCGTCCGTCATTTTGCCCTGCCTGCCAGCACGCATCATGCGCCTTCTGCACTCCCTGTCCCAAAATGTGACAAGAGATTACCAAACAGACAAGTTAATGGATTGTTTTTATTAAACTTTTATTATTCCCGATAGTATGACAGATACTCTTCCATCCGGTCAGAGAGACGCGCGATGCGCTTGTCGTCGGACGGGTGAGTAGAAAGGAAAGTCGGCGGCTGGCCGCCCCCTTCCTTCAGGGTTTTCATACGCTCCCACAGACGGACGGCCGCGCGCGGATCGTAGCCCGCCTTGGCCATATAGATGGTGCCAACATGATCCGCCTCCAGTTCCATCTTGCGGCTGTGAGGCAACTGCACAAACCCGGCTGTCGCGAGCGACGCCAGGCCCACTGCCATCTGAGTTGTCTCATCGTCTTCCGTGGCGGCGCCAACAGCCACACCGGCGCCGATGATCAGCAGATTCTGCATCTGTGCCCGGCTCATCTGTTCCGCGCCATGGCGGAGTACCGCGTGGGCGATCTCGTGCCCGATGACCGCTGCGAGCTCCTCGTCAGAGGTGAAGCTGTCCACCATCTTGCGGTAGATGGCGACCTTGCCGCCCGGCAGCGCCCAGGCGTTCAACACTGGTTCATCGATCACCACGAATTCCCAGTCAAGGCCCGGGTTATCTGAAATGGCGGCAATACGCGCGCCGATCTGCTGCACCCTTTTGGCTTGGGCCCCGGTGGTCTGGACGGGTGCTGTTTTCTTGACCTCATTCATGGCCTCAAGGCCAAGGGCGGCATCCTGGCTTGGCGGAATGATGATAAACTGCGACCGGCCGGTCACTTCGTTTGTTGTCATGCAGGCCGTCAGGGCCAAAGCCGCAAGGCCAAGAAGTGTATTTCTGATCAGTGGCTTGAACATCATTTCCCCCGTCCTGGATTTTGACAGCTCATCATACAGAGACATATGGGCAGGGAAAAGGCATATCAAAAGGCAAAGAAAAACCGGCCGCTCAGATGCTGAGGGACCGGTTAATTTCTTCAGGAGGAAGCTAAGGCTTAGAAGTCGCCTTTAGGCTCCAGAATCTGCTTACCACGGTACATACCTGTTTTCAGGTCGATGTGGTGACGCAGCTTGTACTCGCCAGTGTGCGAGTCTTCCTGGTAGTTAACCGCCTTCAGGGCATCATGCGAACGACGCATACCACGGCGAGACGGGGTAACTTTTCTCTTTGGAACTGCCATTTTTCTAACCTTTTCACTCGCCGGGGCCAACATATGGCGCTGCCGGGCTGTTCGTTCGGGCCCACGAAATCCGTGAACACCTTGATTCGAGGCGCGCAACATAAGGTGAGCGCCATCAAAATGCAAGGAAAACACGCAACTTTTCGCTAGCCGCCTTGCTTGGGCGCACAAATAGTTGATTCCCCAACGCTTTTCAAGCGGACTTTTCAACATTATGACCTAGATGAGGATAAAGGGATTAGAGGGAATGAACATGCGCGCACTTGGTTTGGGGCTCATTGCCGCCTTCAGCATGGCCACAACAGTAATGGCGGACGACTATCTGGTTACCCAGTACCGGGCGGCTCCGGGGAACTTCCCTGCCCTTTTGGGTCTTTACCAGCAGACGGACCTGACCTTCTATAATGGCAGCAGCCCTATCCTGATGCGCCACAGCCAGGGCAACCACTGGGATCTGATGGTGCTGACCAAGCTGAACCCTGCGTGCGAGAAACAGGTGCCCTGCCAGACCATGCTCGAAAGCCTGGACCATGCCGCCGCCAACCTGGTGGATTTCGAGCACCGCTTTACGGCCCGCTCCGACACCAGCTGGGAAATGATCCGTGAGCAGAATGAGCGCGCGGGTCTTTATCATATAGAGATGTTCAATGCCGCCGCAGGCAAGGGTGAAGCGCTTCTGCGCCAGCGCCACATGGAAAATGATTATCTTGCCAAAACGGGTCAACAGACCAATGTCATCTTCACGGTGATCATGGGGTCTGACGTGGATGCTTTCACGATCGGCTTCCATGAAAGCCTGAAAACATTTGCCGAAAGCCCCGCCCTGCCGGCTGAGGCCTTTGAAAAGGCCGCAAGGGACGCGGGCTTCAAGAACCGGGCGGACATCAGCTTCCATCTGAGGGAGCTGATTGTGGGCCACCACGACACGCTAGCGACAAAAGTTAAGTAAAAGGGAGACACGCCCAATGACACGCATCTTGTTTTACCTGGCCGATTATCCGCACGATATCTGGCGGCAGTGCATCCATGCCATCGACCCAAAGGTCGAGTTCCTCGGTAACCCCGACTGGGGCAGCCCAGAGGACGGTGACGCCTATGCCTTCGTGTGGGAGCCCGAGCCCGGGCTGATTGCGCGCTATCCCAACATCAAGGCCATCTTCTCCCTGGGCGCGGGGGTTGATCACCTGACACGGGACCCTGACCTGCCGAAAGGCGTGCCCATCATCCGCATGGGGGACGAAGGCCTCAAGGAAGGCATGGCTGAATATATTCTGATGAATGTACTGATGCACCACCGCCAGACACCCCAGCTTCTGGCCGCCCAGCGCAAGAACCAGTGGAAACGGGTGTTTTCCCTTGCGGCCAAGGACGTGCGGGTTGGCATTCTGGGCTATGGCGCGCTTGGCCAGCGGGCGGCGCAAGCGCTGAAGCCGCTTGGCTATAATATCGCCGCCTGGTCCAGAAGCCCCAAGGATGACGATCTGGTGACCCATTTCACCGGCATGGACCAGCTGGATGACTTCCTGGCGCGCACCGACATTCTGGTGGGGCTGTTGCCGTCCACCAAGGAAACCGAAGGCCTGATGAACTTCGACCGGCTATCGCAGCTGCCTGAGGGCGCCAGCGTGATCAACGCCGGGCGCGGCAGCCTGATTGTGCTGGATGACCTGATGGCGCTTCTTGACAGCGGCTATATTTCCGGCGCGTCGCTGGACGTCTTCCCGGAAGAACCGCTGCCGGCGGATCACCCCTTGTGGGGCTATGACACCGTCATCATCACGCCCCACAGCGCAGCCATTACCCGCCCTGATACGGCGGCAGACTATGTGCTGAGGAACATCAAACGGATCGAAAACGGCGAGCAGCCCGAGAATTTGCTGGATACAAATCTCGGTTACTGACTTTCTTTTACGGAAATGAATCCCTATATAAGCCGAAACGGCGTGTTTGGGGCCGAGTAACAAAGGATTCGATCACCGTATGGCTTACATTCAAGTTGTTGCCGGACTGGTATTGTTGGTAGTTGCCGGCGACTATCTCGTGAGAGGCTCCGTATCGCTTGCCCGCCGCGCTGGCGTTTCCAAGCTGATTATCGGCCTGACGATTGTTGCCTTCGGCACCTCTGCCCCGGAACTGGTGGTTGGGGTGGATGCCGTGTTGAACGACGCCCCCACGCTTGCGCTCGGTAACGTTGTCGGCTCCAACATCGCCAACGTGCTGTTGGTGGTCGGTCTGCCCGCGATGATCGCCCCTATGGTATGCTCGGCACCGCGCCTCGGGCGCAAGCTCATCTTCATGCTGCTGTCGACTGTCATTTTCATGGCCATGGCCTTCAACGGGCCCTTCGACTGGACCCAGGGACTGATCCTCCTGGCTTTCCTCGCCCTATTTATCGGCTATTCGATTGCCCGGCGGAAAGCCTGCCCGATTGAAGCCGCCCGCGAGCTTGAGGAAATGGAAGAGCTGCAGCACAAGCCAGATAGCTACCGTATCGCCACCGTCATGGTTGTCGGAGGCCTGGCCGGGCTGATCTTCGGCGCCGACATGCTGGTTGAAGGGGCGGTTGACGTAGCCCGCCATTTCGGTGTTTCTGAAGCCGTGATCGGCCTGACGCTGGTTGCCCTTGGCACCAGCCTGCCGGAACTGATCACCGCTCTTGTCGCCGCTGTGCGCGGACACTGCGATGTGGCTGTCGGCAATGTGATCGGCTCGAACATTTTCAACCTCCTTTCCATCATTGGTGTCGCGTCCATGATTGGCCCTATTCCGGTGCCAGACAGCTTCCTCCAGGTAGACCTGTGGGTAATGCTCGGTTCCTCTCTCCTTCTGGTGCCTTTCACGCGGGCGCGCTCGCACGTGGGCAAGAAAGCAGGCGCCGTGATGGTGCTCTTGTATGTGGCCTATATCGTTTATCTGGCGCAGTCGGCTGAAAGTGCCAGCGCCATGGGCATGACGCTCTGATGCGCGCGCCGCGGACAGCCTTGGTGACAGGCGCCAGCCGCCGCATTGGCCGCGCCATCGCCATGGACCTTGCGGCCTATGGCTATGAGGTCGCCGTGCATTACCACGGGTCTGAGGAAGAAGCCGAAGACGTTGTCGCCAACATTGAAGCCTATGACGGCCGTGCCGTTGCCGTGCAGGCGGACCTCGCCAATGCTGATGAGACCGCCGGACTGGTAGCGAAGGCCGAAGAGGCCCTCGGCAAGCCGCTGACGCTCCTGGTCAACAATGCGTCGCTGTTCGAAAAAGACGATGCCCAGACCTTCAGTGTGGACACATGGGATGCCCATCAGGCAGTGAACCTGCGGGCGCCAGCCATCCTGGCCCAGGCGTTTGCGGCGCGGCTTCCTGAAGGCGCGAAGGGCACGATCATCAACATGATCGACCAGCGCGTGCTGAAGCTGAATCCCCAGTATTTTTCCTATACAGCCTCAAAATCGGGGCTTTGGACCCTGACACGGACCATGGCGCAGGCGTTTGCGCCCACTATCCGGGTTAACGCGATCGGCCCGGGTCCGACCCTCAAGAACACACGCCAAACCTCTGAAATGTTTGAGAAAGAGGCGACCAGCACGCTTCTTGAGCGCGGCCCGGACCTTGAAGAAATTTGCGCGACCGTGCGTTTTCTGCTTGAGAGTCCGTCGATTACAGGGCAAATGCTGGCTTTGGATGGCGGCCAGCATCTTGCGTGGCGCACCCCGGATATCCTGGAGGACTGAGTAATGTCGCACGATGACGCACGGGTAAAAACCAACATCCTGCACCTGCCTTTCGCAGATGCAGCCCGTTCCGTTCGCCATGTCTTTGTCCGCGATTATGTCACCCAGGCTGAGATCGGCGTCTGGGAACACGAGAAAGACACTCGCCAGGCAGTTCGCATCAATGTGGATCTCTCCGTTGCCGAAACGGCAGAGCATCACGACGACCAGCTGGCCAATGTGGTTTGCTACAACGACATCGTGAACAACATCCAGGCCATCATCAAAACTGGTCACATCAACCTGGTGGAAACCCTGGCCGAAAAAATCGCCGAAATGGCCCTTGACCATGAGAAGGTCATCGCCGCCCGGGTGAAGGTTGAAAAGCTTGAAGCGGTTGAAGGCGCCGCCAGCGTCGGCGTAGAAATCGAACGCCACAAACACCCTTAACCAATTAGTAACAATTGGACTTTTTCACTTCACGCCTGCTGTGCATGCGGTTGAGTTTTGCACACCGAATCAACAGCTGCCATAACGGTGCTTGCCAGACAACAAGACAAAATTGTTATGGTAAAAATTAAGTGGTTGACTGACCCCAGTTCCTTATAAATCAATGACTTAGCCATTTTGCACAAAAATTAGGCAAAAAGGAGAAACCCTAGTGTTACAGCGATGTTGCACTTGCATCTCGCGTTTTTCCCACAAACTTATCCACAGGTTTAGTGGAAATCTTTTGGACGAATCAAAATGACAAAATGATGTCATTGATTCTCCTGTCCCATTCCGGCACAAGACCTATAGGCGAGTAGAAAGGATCCCCTTTTTCGTGGCTGAAACAACGCTGCAAATTGGTATTGACACCATCAAGGAACACCTGAAGACGGCACCGACCGCCCCGGGTGTTTACCGCATGCTGAATGCCCACGGCGATGTGCTTTATGTCGGCAAGGCGAAAAATATCAAAAAGCGGGTCACCAGCTACACGCAGGAGAACCGCCTGACCGTCCGGTTGATGCGCATGGTTGCCGCAACCACTGCCATGGTGTTTGTCACCACTCGCACGGAAGCTGAAGCGCTGCTACTAGAAGCCTCGCTGATCAAACGCTTCAAGCCGCCCTTCAACGTGCTTCTGAAGGACGACAAGTCATTTCCCTATATCCTGATGCGCCAGGATCATGAGTGGCCGCAGATCACGAAACACCGTGGCGCCCGCAAGCACAAGGGCCTTTATTTCGGACCTTTCGCCAGTGTCTCGGCGGTGAACCGCACGCTGAACACTTTGCAGAAAGTGTTCCAGCTTAGGTCCTGTTCGGACGCCACGCTGGAGAGCCGCACCCGTGTGTGCCTGCTGTATCAGATCAAGCGCTGCTCGGGCCCTTGTGTCGGCAAGGTCAGCCGCGAGGAATATGACGACATGGTCGCGGAAACGCGGGCCTTCCTTGAAGGCCGCACCTCCGGCATCCAGAAAAAATTCGCCAACGCCATGCAGGAAGCCAGCGACGCGCTCGAGTTTGAGGTGGCCGCTGTGTTCCGCGACAGATTGAATGCCCTCACCCACATCCAGAGCCACCAGGCCACGGTGAACGCCATGGTCGATGAAGCCGATGTGATCGCAGCAGACGAGGTCGCGGGCGCTGTGGGCATCCAGGTGTTCTTCTTCCGGGCTGGGCAGAACTGGGGCCACCGGGCCTATTTCCCCAAGCACGACAAGAGCGAAAAGATCGAAGACGTGCTGGCCGCCTTCCTCGCGCAGTTCTATGACAACAAGCCGGCGCCGCGGCTGATCCTGCTGTCGCACGCAATACCGGACCAGGAACTGCTTTCAGATGCCCTGACAGAGCGCATGGAGCGCAAGGTTGCCATTTCGGTTCCTGCCCGCGGCAAGAAAGCGGAAGTGGTGGGCGAAGCCCGCCGCAATGCCCGTGAAGCGCTCGAGCGCCGCCTGGCCGAGACCGCCAGCCAGGCCAAGCTCCTGAGGGGTGTTGCCGACCTCTTTGGCCTTGAAGAACCGCCAGAGCGGATTGAGGTGTATGACAACAGCCATATCCAGGGCACCAATGCGCTTGGCGGCATGGTCGTGGCTGGCCCTGACGGCTTCATGAAGAACAGCTACCGGAAGTTCAACATCAAGTCGGACGAGACAGCACCAGGCGACGACTTCGCCATGATGCGGGAAGTAATGCACCGACGTTTCAAAAGGCTCCTCAAGGAAGACGCCGACAAGGGTCGCGGCCACTGGCCCGATATCCTGTTGATCGACGGCGGCAAGGGGCAGCTCTCAAGTGTGATGGAAGTCCTGGATGACCTTGGCGTCTCGGAGGACGTCTGCGTGGTTGCCATCTCGAAGGGGCCTGACCGCAACGCGGGGCGCGAGCAGTTCCATATGCCAGGACGGGACACCTTCATGCTGCCGATCAATGACCCGGTGCTTTACTACCTGCAGCGCCTCAGGGACGAGGCCCACCGCTTCGCCATTGGCAGCCACCGCGCCCGCCGGTCGGGCGACATCAAGAAGTCCCCGCTTGACGGCGTGCCCGGCATTGGCCCCAAGCGCAAGAAAGCCCTGCTCCACCATTTCGGTTCCGCCAAAGCAGTGGCCGACGCAGACGTGCGCGACCTCGAAGGCGTGGACGGCATCTCGCGCGCCATGGCGCAACAGATTTACGACCATTTCCGGGATTGATTAAACTCTTCGTGCAATCATTGACGCTAGCCGCTTTTCCGTTATTGTGGCCGCATCACCGCAAGCACAGGATGGCCCATGTGGACTTTGCCTAACATTCTTACAATGTCCCGGATTTTCGTGATCCCGGTTATCGTTGCGTCCTTCTATATGGACCAGCCGCTGGGCAGCCACATCGCTTTCATTACATTCGCGCTCGCAAGCATTACAGATTTCTTCGACGGCTACTTGGCGCGCGCCACCGGCAGCGTTTCCAAGATCGGCGTCTTTCTTGACCCGATCGCTGACAAACTGATGGTCGCAGCTGTTATTGTGATGGTTGTTTCCGCGGGCTGGGTGTCTGGCCTGCATGTTATTGCGGCCGTCATCATCATGTGCCGCGAACTTTTGGTATCCGGCCTTCGGGAATTCCTCGCGGGCGCGCAGGTCAGCGTGCCGGTGACCATGCTGGCCAAGTGGAAAACCACCGTCCAGATGCTGGCGCTTGGGGCACTGTGCTGGATCAAGGGGGCGCCAGAGTTCGGCCTGCCCGCCTATGAGATCGGCATTGGCCTTCTTTGGATGGCAGCCATCCTCACCCTTTATACCGGCATCGACTATCTTCGTGCTGGCCTCAAGCATATGGTGTGATCATGCAGCTCGTCTATTTCGCATGGATCCGGGAACGGGTCGGCAAATCGGAAGAGAGCATGCAGCTGCCAGGCGACGTGAAAACAGTGTCTGACCTGATTGACCACCTGTGTAGCATCAATGAGATTTATAAGGCCGCGCTTGGCAACAAGGATGTCGTGCGCGTCGCGATCGACCAGACCCACGTCACCCTGGATCACCCCGTCACCGATGCCAATGAAGTGGCTTTCTTCCCGCCCGTAACCGGGGGCTGATCATGGCCCGCATTTCGGTTCAAAGGGAAGACTTCCAGATCGCCGACGAGATCAATGCGCTCAAAGGCGACCGCACCGACATGGGCGCCATTGTCACCTTCACAGGCACTGTGCGTGACATCACGGGCGATCTCAAAGCCATGACGCTGGAGCATTACCCCGGTATGACCGAAGCCGAGCTTGGCCGCGTCGCGGACGAGGCCGAGAGCCGCTGGCCACTGGTGGGGTGCCGCATCATCCACCGCTATGGCAGGCTGGAGCCCGGAGATAACATCGTTTTGGTGATCGCCATGAGTGCCCACCGCCACGCCGCCTTTGAGGCCGCAGACTTCCTGATGGACTTTCTCAAGTCCCGCGCCACATTCTGGAAGATGGAAGAAACCGGTGAAGGCGGCAACTGGGTTGATGCAAAGGAAAGCGATAACGAGGCCCTGAAGCGCTGGGACTGACCATTTCAAACAGAAGGAGACCGGCATGAAACCCGTCATCATTACCCTACTGTTGTTGCTTGCGTATCCCATCACCTCCGCCCACGCGGAAGGCAAAACCCTGACTTTCACCGAAGGCATGACATCGCCACCCGCCACGCTTGCGGACGCCGCCTGGTTGGCGGGCCTGTGGCGTGGGGAAGCCTTCGGTGGCATAACGGAAGAAAACTGGTCACCACCCCTGGGCGACAGCATGGCTGGCGCCTTCAAGCTGGTCTCGGACGGCAAGGTGAATTTCTATGAGCTTGAGATTATCCGCGAAGTCGGTGACACACTAATCCTGCAGCTTAAGCATTTTCACGGCGACCTGAAGGGCTGGGAAGAAAAGGATGAGACCGTTGATTTCCGGCTGGTGAAGGTGACTGAAAGCGCGCTTTATTTCGAAGGCTTCACCATCGAACGCGTCGGCCCCGATACCATGAACATGTATGTCATGATCGAGGAAGGCGACACGGCAGAGGAAGTCCTGTTCGCATACAAACGCGTGAACTAATCCGCTAGCACACTGTAACGACATCAACGAAAAAAGGCCGGGAAGACCCGGCCTTTTGCTGTTCAGGCTGAAGCCTGTCTTATTGGTTGTTCTGTCGCCTGAGGAAGCTTGGGATCTCAAGCTGGTCAGTCGCTACCTTTGGCGCCGGGCGTTCTTCCGGGTCCACGCCACCAACCGCAGGCGCGGCTTCTTCTGCCGCAGGCGCTTGCTCTGCAGCCTGACGACCCGCATCATTTGATGGCGCTTCAGGGGCTACAGGTTCGTCACTAGACCGCAGGCCCGATGTCATCAACTGGAACAGGCTCCGCTTCTGCGGCGCTGCTTCCTCAACAGGAGCAGCTGCTGGCTCGGCTTTAGGCTCAGACGTATTGGTGTAGGCCGCTTCCTGGAACGCGCTCGGCTGCTTCATCTGCTGCGGGCTGGCCTTTGGCGTCATCGGCGCGTCGGCAATGAAAGTGTCTTCGCCCTGGGCCGCAACAGCCTTGGCTTCGATATCTTCTTCCACTTCTTCGTGCGGTTCAGACATGGAATGCACGATGTCATCAGCGTCGTCCTTGTCCGCTTCCTCAGCTTCCATGGAACGCTTGAGCGACGACATGGCCGCGATGATGTTGTCCTCGTCTTCCGCGGTCTCCGCAGCAGGCTGCTCCTGGATCTCGGCTTCGACCTCAACTTCAGCCACAGCCTCTTCCTGGCCGGCGTCAGCCGCGGCCTCTGGGGCTTCCTGAACCTCGGTCACAGGCGCTTCGGTGCGGCGCGGCACAGGCATTGCGTAGCTGCCTTCGCCGCCTTCGATGCCGGTGGCGACCACAGACACGCGTAGTTTGCCTTCAAGGTCATGATTGAAAGCGGAGCCGAACACGATCAGGGCTTCAGGGTCCACAAGGTCACGAACCATGTTCACCGCTTCATCTACTTCATAAAGCGTCATGTCCATGCCGCCGGTGACGTTGATGATCACGCCCTTGGCGCCCTGCAGTGATGCTTCTTCAAGAAGCGGGTTCGAAATGGCAGCGGCCGCTGCTTCCTGCGCCCGGTTTTCGCCTTCCGCTTCGCCCGTACCCATCATGGCTTTGCCCATCTCGGACATCACGGTGCGGACGTCAGCAAAGTCGAGGTTGATCAGGCCTGGCATAACCATCAGGTCAGTGATGCCGCGCACGCCTGAATGCAGCACGTCATCGGCCATCTTGAAGGCATCTGCGAAGGTCGTGCGCTCGTTGGCGACACGGAACAGGTTCTGGTTCGGGATGATGATCAGCGTATCAACATGCTGCGCCAGTTCACTGATACCGGCGTCCGCGATCTTCATGCGGCGACCGCCTTCAAACTGGAACGGCTTGGTAACAACACCCACTGTCAGGATGCCGCGCTCACGGGCACGCTTGGCGATTACGGGTGCAGCACCCGTGCCAGTGCCGCCGCCCATGCCAGCGGTGATGAAGGCCATGTGGCAGCCGTTCAGCATCTCGTCGATGGTGTCGTGCGCTTCTTCCGCTGCAGCCTGCCCAATCTTTGGCTGTGCCCCCGCGCCCAAGCCTTGGGTGATCTGCACACCCAGCTGGATGCGGTTGTCTGCTTCGGCGTTTGCAAGCGCCTGTGCGTCCGTGTTGGCAACCACAAAGTCAACGCCCTGCAGCTGCGCGCGGATCATGTTATTGACAGCATTACAGCCCGCGCCGCCAACACCGACGACCGCGATTTTCGGCGTCAGCTCTGTAAGTTCCGTGTGTTCAAAATCGATAGACATTGCCCAATACCTCCGTTTGATCTCTTTGTATCCTGCGACGGCTGTGTTGGCCAGCCTGCAAGCGTTTCTGCCCGTTAAAAATTGTCCCGAACCCAGCGCGAGAAGCGGCCAAACGCGCCCCGCGTGGGTACTGATGATTTCTCTTGTTTCTTTTTCATGGTTTCGGTTACCGGACGGCGCGCTCCGTAAAGCAGCAGCCCAACGGCACCCGCAAACGTCGGCGCCTGCGCCGCAGCCGGCAGGCCGTCGATCATCTCAGGCTTGCCGATGCGTACCTGACGGCCCAGAACCCGGCTTGCCAGGTCCCGAATACCTTCGGTTTGCGCCACGCCGCCCGTCAGCACCACTCGGCGGCCCGCCACACCGGAAAAGCCCGATGCGTCCAGGCGCTTGCCAATGGTGGAAAACAGCAGCTCCAGCTCTTTCTGGATCACGCCCGTGAGCGCGCTTCTTGGCTGGCGGGCGATGGCGTCATCGCCGCCTTCGCCCACTTGCGGCACCTCAATCTCAAGCCGTTCGTCGGCCGCGTCTACGGCCGCGGCGCCATTGAAGGTCTTGAGGCGCTCTGCGTGCTCGAACGGCGTCAAGAGCGACCGGGCAATCCGCTCGGTAATCTGAGCGCCGCCGATTGGCAGCACTTCAGCGTGTACAAGCGCACCCTGGGCGAAAATGGAAATGCTGGTGGTGCCCGCACCGATATCGATACAGGCAGCCCCCATCTTGGCCTCGTCCGCCACAAGGGTGGCAAGACCGGATGCGAACGGCGTCAGCACCACACCCGCAACATTCAGGTGCGCGCGGCGCACACAGGTTTGCAGGTTCTGCAGCGGGCCATTCGATGCGGTGATCACATGGAGCGCCACGCTCAGCTTCTTGCCGTACATGCCGGTTGGTGCCTTGACACCAAAATTGCCGTCAACGGCAAAGGCCGCCGGGAAAGCATGCAGGATTTCATCTTCTTCCGCGTCAACCTGTTCGCGCGCCTTGGCAATCGCCCGGTCCACATCTGACTGGCTGACCGCATGGCCGTCGACATCCACCTGGACTTCGATCACGTTACTGGTGGGCTCACCGCCCGAGAAGGAAAGGAAAACATCGCTGATGGTGGCGCCCGCCATTTTTTCGGCCTGGTCAACAGAGGCCCGGATGGCTTTTTCCGTGGCCTCCATATCGACAACAGCACCGGCAGACACGCCGCCAAGGCACGCCCGGTTGCCAACGCCGCGCACGCGGATATGGCCGTCAGCATCAACTTCAGCAATAAGGCAGGAGATTTTCGCGGACCCGACGTCGAGCGCTGCGATCATTCCTTCCTGTGTGCCGTTTACTGCTTTCATATTTTTATACTCTCAACATCACTATGTTGCCCAACCTGTGCCGCTCATACGGCGGCGACCTTCCGGTGAAACCCTAAGCACCATGCGGTCAGACAGCCGCATATCAATGACATCGACTTCCCGCCCAAGCAAGTGATACTCGGCCTCCAGCGACGCAAATTTTTGCCACGCCTGGGACGCACTGTATTTGGCGGTCATTTCCGGAAGTTTTACCCGGATGCCATTATCAAAAATCATATCCCAGCGACGGGCACCAACGCGCACGGCAGACCGCACCCGGGACGCCAGCGGGCCGGCGTTATCAAGGAGGCCCTGCAGTTCGCCGATATAATCAGTGGCGCCGTCGCCCACGATCATCATCAGGTCGGAATATTCCACCAGGCCGCGCTGGGTGATGATGGTGCCGGTATCATCGATCAGGCTGACACGCCCGTCTTTCTGCCATAGCGCATAGGGCTGGCGTTCAGTCAGCGCCACCTTCAGGCCTTCAGGCAGCACGCGCGTCACCTTGGCTTCCTTGACCCACGGCAGCTGCTCAAGCTGCTGGCGCATGATCTCCAAGTTCATGGTCAGCAGCGGCACGCCGTCGTCCACATCGAGGGCCGCCAGCACATCGGCGCGGTTGCTGCGTTCAATCCCGGTGATCTGCAAGTCACTGAGCACGAAGCCCGCGTCCCGAGACCGTTCCACCACCCAGGTTTCGACCATAGGCGCCAGCCAGGTGCCATAGATGGCGGCGGACGCTAGGAACCCAAGCGTCAACAACAGTTTTCT
>JBNKYQ010000028.1:0-16964 GCA_050300975.1 Kordiimonas sp. | reverse complement strand
CGCCTGAATCCCCTGCCGCTCGAAATGGCGCGCGGTGAGGTTGGGATATTTGGTTGCGACGCGGATGTGGCTCGCGCCTTTGCGGTCTTCGCTATCATCGGCGAGCCGCGCCACCGACAGGCGGCAATGGCCGATGTCCAGGTCAAGCGGGGAATAGAGGTCGGAGTATCCAAATTCTTGCAGCACGTCGTTGCCCACAACCGCCAGATGGGCGGCACCGAAGGCGACGAATGTGGCGGCATCGAATGCGCGCACCCGGATGATACTGAGGTTCGGGATGTTGGTCTCGAACTGCAGGGCGCGGGATTTCGGGTCATCGAACGCGGCTTCCGGATGGATACCGGCAGCCTTCACGAGTGGCATGACTTCCTCGAGAATGCGGCCCTTCGGCAGGGCGAGTACCAGTTTATCTGTGAGTTCCATCGGTCGGTTCCGGTTCGGTTTTATAAAGTACGAAAGAAATGGTGGCCGCTGGCAGCCGCCGCGGTGGACTTAGTCCGCATGACGGGGGCGTTCAAGTGCTTCCCACTCGTCGCCCATGTCCGAAAGCGTGGCGTCGATGCATTCTGCCGTCAGGCGAATGCTGGGGCCGCCCGCGAAATTCAGCATGATGAAATAGTCGACACCGTTTTCATGAACTTCAATATCCAGAAGCTCAAGCACAGTATCCTTCGCGCTGATGTCAATGCCGTGAAGCTTGGCGGCCAGGATGCCATTCATGTGAAAACCGGTACGCACACGCTCGCCCTTGGGGCGGAAGAATTTGCGCTTCTTTTCCCAGCGGAAGCGGTTGCCCACGAAGGCAAAGCGATGCTCACCTGGCATCCAGGCGATATCGCCGATGCGCACAGTGGTATCCTGCAAAAGCCCCGACATGACGGTCAGGTCTTCTTCCGTGTGGCTGATCAGTTTCAGGGCATCGCTCATAAGTCACATGTTCCAATCTTCAGAATCGACTGCAATGTAGGCGGCATGCCTTATGGCTTCAAGTGGTTTCCCGTTAAGGAAGGGCGCAGAAAATCTATTGGAAGCGTGGGGTGTGGCCTATTGAAGGACTAGTCCGGCAGGCGTTCCACATTGGCGCCAACGGCCTTGAGCTTCTCCTCAAGCCGCTCGTAGCCGCGGTCCAGATGGTAAAGCCGACGTAGTTCCGTCTTGCCTTCCGCCACGAGGGCCGCGAGCGCGAGCCCCATGCTTGCGCGCAAGTCGGTGGCCATTACGGGCGCGCCCTTGAGCTTCTCAATTCCGCGCACGGTAGCGCTGGAGCCAGTCACAGTAATGTCCGCGCCCAGGCGGCACAGTTCTGGCACGTGCATGAAGCGGTTCTCAAAGATGGCTTCGGTGATCACGCTGGCGCCGTCTGCCACGCACGCGAGCGCCATGAACTGGACCTGCACGTCGGTTGCAAAACCGGGGAAGGGCTGGGTGACGATATTGAAACCGTGGATATGGCCGTTCGATTTGACGCGGATGCCGCCCTCCTCGACCGTCACGATGCCGCCTGCTTCCTCAAGCTTGTCGAGTGTGGCCTGCATATCGTGCGCGCGGGCGCCTTCAAGGAACAGATTGCCGCGGGTCATGAGGGCCGCAACGGCATACGATCCCGCCTCGATCCGGTCGGGCATCACTTCATGTTCGGCACCGTGCAGGCGGTCCACGCCTTCAACCGTGATGGTCTCATGCCCGGCGCCTTCAATTTTTGCGCCCATGGCATTCAGGCAGGCCGCAAGGTCCGCGATCTCGGGCTCGCGCGCGGCGTTCTCAATAACGGTCGTGCCCTTGGCGAGTGTTGCGGCCATCAGGGCGTTCTCTGTCGCGCCAACAGATACAAACGGGAAACGGATGTTGCCGCCCGTCAGGCCCTTTGGTGCACTTGCACGCACATAGCCTTCGGCCACGTCGATTTCCGCGCCCAGAGCCTTGAGGGCCTTCAGGTGCAAATCAATCGGGCGCGTGCCGATGGCGCAGCCGCCGGGCAAGGAGACGATCGCTTCGCCTGCGCGGGCCACAAGGGGACCGAGCACCAGGATGGAGGCGCGCATCTTGCGGACGAAATCGTACGGCGCGACGGTGTCGTTGATCTGTCCGGCATCGAAGGTCAGGCTGCGGCCCGTGATGCGACCGCCCTGGCCGCCCGCCATGGTCACCGTCACGCCCATATGGTTCAGAAGATCCGCGAGTGTGGTGATGTCCGCCAGGCGGGGCATGTTATGAAGCGTCAACGGTTCAGACGACAGAAGGGACGCACACATGAGCTTGAGCGCTGAGTTTTTCGCGCCCGAAATGGGAACCACGCCTTCAAGCTTGTTCCCGCCCTCAATAACCAGTTTGTCCATCAGTCCTCGTGCCTCTTTCTGCTGTTGCCATCATGGGTTTGATGGCAGGCATGGTGGCCGCTAATAAAGGCAGCTTGGCGGCGATGCAAGGCCCGTTATGGGGCGAAAGCCTTAAAGCTTCGGCAGGGTGACGCCGGTCTGGCCCTGATATTTACCAGAGCGGTCGCTGTAGGCGGTCTCGCACGGTTCGTTGCCCTGTAGGAACAGGAACTGGCACGCGCCCTCATTGGCGTAAATCTTGGCCGGCAGCGGTGTGGTGTTTGAAAATTCGAGCGTCACATGGCCTTCCCAGCCGGGTTCCAGGGGCGTCACATTCACAATGATGCCGCAGCGGGCGTAGGTGGATTTGCCAAGGCAGATCACCAGCACGTCTTTTGGAATGCGGAAATACTCGACCGTGCGCGCAAGCGCGAAGCTGTTCGGCGGGATGATGCAGACGTCCGTGTCGCGGTCGACAAAGCTTTTCGGGGAAAAGTCCTTCGGGTCGACAATCGCGCTGTCCACATTGGTGAAAATCTTGAACTCGGGCGCCACGCGGGCGTCATAGCCATAGGATGACAGCCCATAGGAGATGTTATCCTTCCTGACCTGCCCGTCTACAAACGGTTCGATCATGCCGTGTTCCTTAGACATTTCGCGAATCCATTTATCGGACATGATGGCCATTGGCGTCTCCCCTGAATGACTTTTGTATCACTTCTGGCCCAACCCACAGGGCACAGGTATTTCCCGCATTAGTAAGCCAATCGCTTGTGCGCGACAAGCGTTAAACCCACCAGATATGGGATTTGTTGAGGGGGCTTTTGGGTGCCAATGAAAAAGCCGTGAAGGCGCGGCTATTTAGTCTTCCGTCTTGCGCGTGCGCTGCTGTTCCTTGCGGCGCCGGAGGTTCGCACGCAAGGCTTCGGCCAGCCGGGCCTGCTTTTCAGCATCCTTCAGCTTGCCTGAATCCTGTTTGATCGTGTTGTCTTGTTTGCTCTTTTCGCTCATGTGCCCACATTTGCGCCAAAGCGGCCCGTTTTTCAAGATTGAATGTGGACCGAAATTACTTATTGACTCATGCCGGGGGCGCTTATAGAAGATCGCTCGCAAGACGTGGCCTGCTGCTGTAGCTCAGGGGTAGAGCACTCCCTTGGTAAGGGAGAGGTCGGAAGTTCAAATCTTCTCAGCAGCACCACGCTTCCTTTCCCCAAAATTTCAGGCCTTTGCCCCGCGGTCCAGAAAACTGTGTGACCGGGCTATTTCACCTTTTCCATTCGCCCCGGCTTGCACCTGAGGGTTCCTCGACCGGCGTTGATAAAGCCCTGGTTAGAGCAATTAATGTATTTATAATTGTACTTTTTAACCCTAAGCTGCAGGTCGCTTTGCGGCCATCAATGGCAAAGTCCAGGAATGGGGAATAAAAACCATGTCGATCTACCATTTGCACGAGTGTGAAGCCTACCAAGGTAAGCGCCTGCTTGCCCTCACGCGCGACAAAGAGGGTGCGAGCCTCCCCTATAACCAGCGGTGGAATCATACAAGAATTCTGGAAGGCGGCGAGGAAAGGCTGAAGGATTTGATCAGCTTCGGGCTTAAAGATGTAAAGGCTGCTGTTTCAGATATTGCGAAGCAGGGCTACCACGCGTTTGAATTAAAGCTGCTGGTTCGTGGAGGATAAAAGCCTCTTGCTCCCATAGCGCGTATTCTTTCTCATGAATAATGGTCACTCCCTCGGCCCATTTATGGTGCGTGATACGGATGTTTATATTGAATTCATTCCTCTGAGCCTCTAAGCATGGCGCACGTGATGGTTCTGTTGCCCGTTTGGGGCAAGAGCGAAGAGGGAATGCGGTAGGCCCCCGAAAAGGAAAGGCAAATCCGCAGCTGTGCCCGCAACTGTATGTGTGGAGTGGTCCCCCGATATGCCCACTGGTGAAAGCCGGGAAGGGCGGGGAACGCGCTGATACACAAGCCAGGAGACCTGCCATCCGGTCGCCCATTTCCTCGGTCGGGTCAACCATGGGGAGCGGATTTCCGTACCGGCGACTCAGTCGTTGCTGTGTACGGAGCTTGTCCCTCTCAAGACTATGACAATCTCCCATTTACAGCTGTTGTTTTACGGGCCTCCAAGAGGCCGAAAATGGAGCTTGTCCATGTCCAGACTTTCCCCCCTGAAGGGGCTTCTGCTTGCCACTACTGTTCTGACCGTTGCGCCTGCCGCCAGTGCGCAGGATCAGGACATCGAAGAATTTGTTGTCACCGCCGGGCGGCGTGTGCAACCGGTCAGTGAAGTGGCCAAAAGCATATCGGTGATGCGCGAAGCAGAGCTGATCCAGCGCCAGTACCAGTATGTTGTTGATGCGCTTCAAAGCCTGCCGGGTGTGGCCATCAACCAGAACGGCACCTTTGGCGGCGTGGCCACGGTGACCATCCGCGGTGGCTCATCGGACCAGACTGTGATCCTGATCGACGGTGTGCAGGTCAACGACCCATCGGCGCCAGGTGGCGGGTTCAACTTCGCCACGCTTGATCCGAACGGCATCGAGCGTATTGAAGTGCTGCGTGGCCCACAGGCGGTGCTATATGGTTCGGACGCCATCGGCGGCGTGATCAACATCATCACCAAATCGGGCGAAGACGGTTTCGCGGGTGAGGCGTTTGGTGAATATGGCGCGTATGACAGCAAACGGATCGGCGGCTCTGTGCGCGGCGGCAATGACCGGGTGGACTATAGCCTGAATGCTTCCTATTTCGGCACCGACGGCATCTCTGCTGCGGCGAACGGCGAAGAGACGGATAGCTACGAGAACCTGTCCGTGCGCGGCAAGGTGCGTACCAAGCTGTCGGACACTGTGCGTTTTGACGCGACGGCAAGCTATAGCGATACGGAAAGCGATTATGACGGCTTCGCGCTTCGGGATGATTTCACCTATGGCCTCACGGACACCGACGACAGCAGCAAGTCCGAGGAATTCTCCATCGCCGGCCGTGCATACATCGACCTGATGGATGGGCGCCTGTCAAACACGCTGTCGGTGGAATATTCATCCATCACGCGCGACAGCTTCAATCGGGGCGCCTTCACCTACGGCGCAGAAGGCGAGCGCCTGAACTTCGACTATCTTGGCATTTATGAAGTAGCAGACGGCTGGACGCTGACAGCAGGCGCGCAGCACGAGGTTACGGAAGCCAAACTGCAGGACCCGGAACCGATTTCGACCGACAGCGTCTTCGGTATCCTGTCCTATGACGGCATCGAGGGGTTTACCCTCTCTGGCGGGGTGCGGCTGGACGACCATGAAACCTTCGGCTCCACCACCAACGGCGAACTCAATGCCTCCTACGTTGTTGAGGGGACGGGTACGCAGTTAACCGCAGCCTGGAGCGAAGGTTTCAAAGCGCCGAGCATTTTCCACCTGACCTTCTCCTGCTGTGGGTTCGAGTCCAATATCGCCCAGGCGGATGCAGCCAAGGAAGCAGCGCTTCGGCCTGAGCGGTCCAATAGCTGGGAGGTGGGTTTCAGGCAGCCGTTCCTGAATGGCCGCGCCAGTATCGGCGCAACCTATTTCAACCAGGACACGACGGACCTGATCACTTTCACCTTTGCTGATGGCTACCGAAATATTGAGGAAACGAGCGCCAAGGGCGTTGAGGTGGAGCTGACGGCGGACCTGACTGACAGCATCAACCTGAGCGCCAACTATACCCATAATTCTGCGCGCGACCTGACGGCCGACCAGCAATTGGCGCGCAAGCCGAAGAATGAAGCTTTCGCCGCGCTGAGTTGGCAGGTGACGGACCGCCTGACCACCAATGTGAGCATCACGCTGAACGGCAAGGAATATGACACAAGCGTCGATTTTGTGACCGGTGAGCGGGCGGTGGTCGACGCCTGGACCCGTGTTGACCTGAGTGCCTCCTACAAGCTGACGGATACAGTTGAGCTGTTCGGCCGCATCGACAACTTGTTTGATGAGGACTATCAGCAAGTGCTGGACTATGGCACGCCGGGCATTTCCGCATACGCGGGTGTGCGCGCCCGCTTCTAGGGCTTAAAGTGTCTCAGGGCTGCCCGCCGGGGCGGCCCTGATGAATGGATTCGAGAGGGGCGCTATGGCAACCAGCGACAAGACCGACGCCGACCTTCACAGGGAGAAGATGAAGGCCCAGCAGGCTGAGCACCGTGCCAAGATGCGGGAGCGCAAGGATGCGGACCGGGGCCTTCTGCTTGTGCATACCGGAAACGGCAAAGGCAAATCCACAGCCGGGTTCGGCACGGTGATCCGGGCGCTTGGGTGGGGCCACAAGGTGGCCATTGTTCAGTTTGTCAAAGGCGCGTGGCGCACGGGCGAGAAAGAGTTTTTTGACCGCTTCCCGGGCCTCGTGGACATGCATGTGATGGGTGACGGTTTCACCTGGGACACGCAGGACAAGGCGAAGGATATCGCTTCCGCGCGTGCCGCGTGGGAGAAAAGTTGCCAGCTCATGCAGTCTGGTGCCTATGACCTGGTGATGCTGGATGAGTTGAACATCGTGCTCAGGAATGACTATCTGCCGCTTGATGAAGTGCTCGCCGGTGTCCGCGCCCGGCACATCCGCACCAGCGTGATCATCACCGGACGGAACGCGCCCGACGCACTGATGCAGGAAGCAGACCTGGTTACGGATATGACGCAGGTGAAGCACCCGTTTGACGCCGGCATCAAGGCCAAGCAGGGCGTGGATTTCTAGCCCCGCTTGATGGGGTCCTTTTGCGCATAAGCCTGTGCGGCAATAATTTTTGGAAAAGCCTGATCGTCAGGAACGGAACAGCCCAGCTGTGCGGTCGGCCATGTTGGCGACGGCAAGAAGGCCTGCGAGCACAGTGCCGCATGCCAGCAGCACGAGCGTTGCGCCCAGCTCACCATTCTGGTGGCAGGATTTTATGCGGTTGATGAAGGTCCACTTCAACAGCGGGCTTTGTTTCTTCGCGCAGGCGAAAACATCCGTGTCGGTGGTGTCATCAAAATCGGCGGGGGTCTGAGCTCTCAAGAAAAGCTCCATTGGAAAAATCTCCTGTGTGGATTGTTGAAACACGCGTTTAGGCGATTCATCAAAGATGAAAAGTTTCAAATCTAATTATTTGACGGGGGAGGTGTGAACGTATGCACGCCTTTTTATTGCCATAAATCACTTTGTTTCGTGTTTCGATGCCCATGATATAGGGGTGATATACTTAGAATACAAATGATTTGTGTAGAAAGTTTTTGTCGAAGGACCGAATCCATTGAAGCCTTGTTGCCCAGATATCACAGTCGCCTTCTTGACAAGCGCTATGTAACGACATATCTAGAAATATAGTTTTAAGGAGCCCCGCATGAATGATGAAACCGCAGCCAGTGTCTTTGCTTCGCTTGGGAACCCGGCCCGGCTGGCCGTGCTGCGCCTGCTGGTTCGCGCGGGCCGAGAGGGCATGAATGTGGGCCAGTTGCAGAAGCATCTGGATATTCCTGCTTCAACGCTGGCGCATCATATCAGCCATCTGGTGCGTGCGGGTACCATACGGCAGGAACGCCAGGGCCGCGAGGTGATCAATGTGGCTGACTTCGACACATTGGGGCAGGTCGCGACCTTCCTGACTGCCGACTGCTGCGCTGGCGTGACGCTGAAGTAGCGTCCGGCGTGAAAATCAAAGAAGAGGCCTCGGCTTTTTTTGTGAAAATATAACTATAAAGCTAGGTATATAATTATGACTGATATCGCCAAGAACGCCCAAACTACCTTCCGCCTGCCGAAGCTTGACCGGCTTGTGCTGCTGCTTGTGGCCTTGTTCGTCGGGATCGCGTTTTATGACACCACGCAAGCTGGCGCGTCCCTCCGGTTCGTCGCGGATGCTGTGCTGGGTGTGTTTCCCTTCCTGATGCTGTCGGTGATGATTGCGGCATATGCCAAGGCATCGTCGCTTGACCGCATGATAGCCAAGGCGTTCCGGGGGCACCTTCTTCTGATGATCCCGAGTGCGGCGGTGGTTGGGGCCTTCTCCCCTTTCTGTTCCTGCGGCGTGATCCCGCTGGTGGCGGCGCTTTTGGCTATGCGCGTGCCCCTCAGTGCCGTGATGGCCTTCTGGCTCGCGTCCCCTATTATGGACCCGACCATGTTTGTCATGACCATGGGAACCCTCGGGCTCGAGTTCGCTGTCTATAAGGCAGTTGCTGCTGTGGGCATGGGCCTTCTGGGGGGATTTTCTGTGGCGGGGTTGCAGCACCTGGGTGCCTTCTCTAGTCCGCTCCGGGAGACGGTGAGCGGCGGTGGCTGTGGGGCGCCTGACGTCACAGGCAAGCAGCCCATTGTTTGGCGCTTCTGGCATGACCAGGCGCGCCGGGCCTCCTTCCTGGACGCCACGCTGTCGAACACTTTCTTCTTGGGGAAATGGCTGCTGTTTGCTTTCACGCTTGAAAGCCTGATGGTGGCCTATATGCCCGAAGGGTTGGTGATGTCTGCGCTGGGCGGCGAGGGCTCTGCGCCTATCTTCCTGGCCACACTGATTGGGGTGCCTGCCTACCTGAACGGCTATGCGGCATTGCCGCTTGTAAGCGGCCTTATCGGTGAGGGCATGGAGCCCGCCGCCGGGATGGCCTTCCTTCTGGCGGGCGGCGTGACATCAATCCCGGCCTCGATCGCGGTGTTCGCACTGGCGCGGCTGCCGGTGTTCCTGGCCTATCTGGCGCTGGCGCTTGTTGGCACCCTGTTGTTCAGCTTCGGCTTCCAACTGGTGATGTAAGGAGACCACCATGACCACAACCCCTTCGTTCCTCTTTATTATGGACCCGGCAGAGACCCTGAACCTTGAGACCGAAACCTCGCTTCTCCTGATGGAGGAGCTAATCGCACGCGGCATGGCAGTCTACTGGGCCGAGGCGGATGATCTTGTGCTGCGGCAGAATACGCTTATGGTCCTGGCCCGTCGGGTTCACGCCACCACGCCGCTCACCTTGTCTGACCGCGAAGAGATGCATTCGGGGGCCTTTAGCGCCCTTATCCCACGCACCGACCCGCCGGTGAATGAGGTGTTTCTGCATCTGACCTACCTGTTGGATTTCGTGCCGGGGCATGTGCACCAGTTCAACCGGGCCTCGGCCTTACGGGACCTCAATGAAAAACTTCTGCCGCTCCACTGGCCGGACCTTGTGCCGCCGACGCTGACGACCATGAACGTGGGCGTGGTCGAGGCTTTCACGGAAGAGCATGGCACCGTGGTGCTGAAGCCGCTGGGCGATTGTTCGGGGCGCGGGATCGAGCGCGTCAGCGCATCAGATAGTGGCTGGCGGGACAGGGTGCGCGCGTTTGTCGGCGCATCCAATACCGGGCGTACCATTCAGGCGCAGGCCTTCGTGCCGGAGGTGGCCGTGGGTGACAAGCGGGTGTTTCTCCTGAACGGGAAACCGATCGGCGCCGTCAACCGGGTGCCGCGTGCGGGGGGCTATCTCGCCAACATCCACCAAGGAGCGCGGGTGGAGGCGACCGAGCTTTTAGCGCGCGAGCGCGAAGCGGTCGCCCGCATTGCCCCCATGCTGAAGCGACGGGGGTTGATGCTGGTGGGGGCAGACTTTATTGGCGGCTACCTGACGGAGCTCAATATCACCAGCCCGTCTGCAGTGCGGCAGATCAATGCGGTGATGGGCGTGCGGCTCGAGCGCGAGATCGTTGATGCGATGCTGGAGGCGGTATCGGGCGCAACAATCAAGTCCGCGCCCGATGACTGCCGGGTCTTATGCTGCGCGTAAGGCGTCAGATGACAGGCGCTCGAAGCCGAAATGCTGCACGCTTGGGCGTCCCTCGAACTGGGCGGCGATGGCATGGCTGTGCCAGTCCTTGCTGCCACAGCTGCTGATCACTACGCGCGCGCGACTGCCGCTTTTCTCGGTTTCAATCACAGACGGTAGAATGTCATGTTCGCGCATATAGGTAAGTACCGCGGTAAGGTCGCTTGCGCACTCCTCGGTAACAAACGTGTAGCGAACGAACTGGTTCTGGCTCTGTGCCATGACATTTTCCTCTGTTTGAATAAGCCAAAAAAATCGGCCGCGGAAACGCCGCAGCCGAGGCAGACTATAGCCCAGGTCTCAGGCGGTATCTTCCCTAATGGTTGATGTATGAGCATGAATATGGGAAATTGTCCCAATATTTATATTTTTCAGGGACAATAGAAATGGAATTCGACAGTATCGACCTCAAGCTTTTGGCCGAACTGCAACGGGACTGCACGCCGTCATTGGCTGATCTGGCTGAGAAAGTCGGCTCGTCAAAATCGGTGTGTGGCAGGCGTATCCAGCAGCTGGTGGACGCGGGCGTCATCCGGGGCCGGGCGGCGATCATTGATCAGGAAAAGGTCGGGCTGGGCATCACCGTTTTCGCCCACGTGAAAATGAAGAAACATGACAGCCAGTCGCTCGAGAATTTTGCAGATTTCATGTTCCGCTACCCGCAAGTGCTGGAATGCCACACCATGATGGGGGACTTTGATTTCCTCCTGAAAATCATCGTGCCGTCGGTGGCAGACTATAAGGATTTCTTCTGGGAAAGCCTGTCGAAGGCGCAAGGTGTGCAGGAGGTCAATTCCAGCATCTGTCTGGTGTCATCCTGCGTCACCACCGAACTGCCACTGTCTTACTTGTCCGGCGAATTGGGCGGGCAGCCCCGAGCGTAGGGGCCTGAAAACAGGGTGGGGCTGCCCGGCCGGCATGAGGGAGCTTAGCGGACCTCAATGCCGGTTTGGTCGTCTATCGCGGCCATTAGCGCCCAACCGCCAAAGGCTTCGGTTACAGCGAACACCACCTCATTGTCGCCCGCCTCAAGCGGCAGGAAAACGCTGTCGAACAGGCCGATGGTACCCAGGTATCGATAGTCGCGGGTCTGGTAGGTGTCGTTGCCGTGTGCCAGCGCGTGGCCGTTCAAAAATACCGTGACCCGGTCGCTGAAGCCGTATTTCAGCTGGATGGATTTCGCGTCTTCGGCGGTCAGGCTCAGCTTCACCAGAAGCGTATTGGCGTCCCGCGTTCTCGCGCTGACCCGGCCCAGGTTCAGGGCACCGGTTTCACCAACCTCTAGTGCTTGCCACGTCTGGCCTTCCATCAGTGATTTGTCCAACCAGGCTTTGGCCTCAACCTTGTCGGCGGCCACGGCCGTGGTGCCGACGCGGAAGCTTTTTATCAGGCCGGCGGGCAGCTCCGGCAGCGGCGCGGGGGTGCCTGTCAGTTGGACGCTGTCATCCTTGGTGACGCGCATGTTGCTATAATAGAAATCGGCGACAGATCCATTGAAATAGATACCGCCCGATTTATCCCCCAGCATCAGCTTGTCCACGTGTAGGACGGGCTTGTCGCTGTCGATATAGACATCCATCTTGGTGCCCTTGACCACCAGCTTTACCTTGGTCCAGCGGTCGGCGGCATATGGCGTCGGCGCGCTGTAGCGGGGCCCGTGGAAAATCTGCCAGGCAGAATTGCCATTGAAGACCGGCTGATACTGGTTGGCGTCTGGCATGCCGGAAAGGTGGCCGCGCAGGTAAAAATTCTCGCCCATACCACCATCCCGCGTGCGGAAGGTCACGCCAGCAAAACCGCGTTTGCCGGGCATGGCAATGTCGAACTCGATAATGCCGTTGTGGAAGCTCATGTCCTTGAGGGTCAGCGTGCCGCGGTTCACCTTGACGGCCTTGCGGTCCATATGGTCGACGATGCTCGCGCCCTGGTCTGAAAGGGTCCAGGTCTGGCCATTCACCATATAGTCTTCTGCTATCGCGCCCGAAGACAGCATGCAGAGCGCCAGCAGTGTTTTCAGAAGTTTCATCTATTCCTCCTCTTCATATTGAAGGATGGGTTGTCCCTTCGCGGCCTTGAAAGCAGAGTCGCTGATGGGGGTTTTGAACCAGGAATCGAACAGGTCCATGAATAAAGGGTCTCCGCCTGTAATCGCCGCTTCATGCTGGCTGAAATCGATCGCCGCCTTGACTGCTTCTGGGCTGTCCGCCCCAGCTTTGACGGCAGCATCTGCCTGGTCGCTCAGGTCACGGAACAGGTGGATCAGCGTGTCCAGGTAGACATCGTCCTGCATGATGCGGCCATGGCCCGGCACGATCACGTCGGCGCCCAGCGCCTTGATGCGTTCAAGGGTGTCAGCCCATTCACGCGGGTAACTGTAGAAGCCGTATGGCGTGGGGCGGACGACGGTGTCGCCAGTGATGACGACCTTCTCATTTGGCAGCCAGATAATGGCATCGCCGTCTGTGTTGGCTCGCCCCAGGAACAGGATCTCGATATCGCGGTCGCCGCGCTTCAGCACCAGCTTGTCCTTGAAAGTGATATCTGCAAGGCCGCTTATGTTGCGCCTGAGTGTGGAAAAAATTTCGTCCGCGCCGGCAAGCTGGTCGCGGGTCATCTCAATGACTGAAGCAGCTTGTCCTTCGGCGCCTAATTTCTTCAGTTCTTCCTGGGTGGTGTCAATGAACCGCTGCTTGCGGGCATCATCATAGGGGCCCATGGTGGCATCCCAATGCACCATGTTTTTGTATGTCTTCTCGTGCGCGATGATGGTCACGCTCGGCCAGGCCTCGCGGTAGACATGGTTGCCGCGGTTATGATCGCCGTGCCAGTGGGTGGTGATCACGGTGGATACAGGCTTATCGGTGATCTTCCTGATCTCAGTGACGACGTTATCCACATAGGCGGACGTACCGCCGTCCACCACGACAACGTCATGGTCATTGACGATCACGGTGACATTGGCCTGTACCATGGTGCGCCAGGAAGGCACGCGGCGCATCACATAGATATCCTCAGTGACCCTCTCGGTCGTCACGCCGAAGCGTTCCCGCGCATAGGCATCGGCATGTTCAAGGGTATCAGCGCGTTCATTGCCAGCATCTAACGAACCCGCCCATGGATAGGGGTGATATTCGTCAGCATTGGCTGGCATTGTAATAAGGGTGGCTGCCAAAAAGAGGCTGCGCAGGTAAGTTGGTTTCATTTTATCCTCGGCTGTTGTTATGTACGCAGCCTATGGGGGCGGGCGCGCTTAAAGCACTTTAAGAAAACCTTAAATCTGGGCCTTGAGGCCTTTCTGCTGCGGTTTCTGCTAGCGACGGGGGTGCGGCTGTCGCTAAACTGGGCAAAACACAAAAGGCGGGATGACAGCAGTGACAGGCGACCAACAACCGAAATCCTTCACCCTTGGCGCGGTGCGGTTCGACGTGAATGTAAAATCGCTTCGAGGGCCCGGAGGTGAGGTGAAGCTTGAGGACAAGGTTGCAGAGCTCCTTGAATTCCTGTGCCTTCGCATGGGCGATGTGGTGTCACGCGATGACATACTGGCTGCCATCTGGGCAGGCCGCAGCCTAAGCGAACAGACCGTGCCGGTGGCGATCAGCAAACTGCGGAAAGCGCTTCGGGATGCGGGCGCGCCGGATTCGTTTCTGCAGACAGTGCCCAAGCGGGGTTACCGCCTAACGGTTGAAGGTCCCGGCGAAGAAGGGGCTGGCCCGGCCACGGGTTCGAACAAGGGTCTGAAGCGCCTATGGCCGCTCGCGGCAGTTGCCGCCCTTTTTCTTGTGATTGCCGCCCTCTGGCCACGTGCCACGCCCCTTGTGCCGTCCGCCGAGGCCGCCAAGCCCGGCATCATCCTGACCGTGCAAGATATCCGAACGGAATCAGAAGCCGCGGAAGACCGCGCACGGGTGATAGCCCTGTCGGAACTGGCCTCCTATTTCCTGTCGCAATCGACTGAAGTGCTGGTGATCCGCCACTGGTGGAATGTGGATGCGCCTGACCCAACAGGCGGCATCTATACCCGCTACGGCGCCGAGACACCGGTGTATCTCCTGAAGGGAACGCTGATCAACGATGGCGAAAGCCGCGTGGTGACCCTGTTCCTTTCTGATCCCAAGACCGATGAGGTCCTGTGGTCTGGCGTCTATAATGTGGCCGAAGGCAGCGGCGCCCTGTTTTCGCGCCTAGGCAACATGTTTGACCGGATCGGTGTGGCTGCCATGGCGGACGCAGCGCCAGTGATGGTGGAAGATGACCGCTACTGGGTCGGGCGCTATCTCGCGCACCTGTCCACCGAAGGGGCGGCGAAAAGCGCGGCGCGCAACTGGCAGGATATCATTGCGGCAGATCCTGAAAACGCCGCCGCCAGACAGGCGCTTGCGGCACTGTCAGCCCGCTGGACCGCGGTTGAAGGCGCAGACGAGCCAGCATCTGATGTCAGCGACATGCCGTCAGATTACCAGCTGCAGGTGGACAGGGCGGTGCTTGCCCTCTACCGCGACCGGGACGCAGCTGCGGCCCTGACGCTTCTGGACCACATTCTCGCCCGCGCGCCGGGGGATCATTATGCGCTTTCACTCAAGGCCGAAGCGCTCGCGGCCCAGGGTGACACCGCAGCCGCCCTCGACGTTTACCGCAAGGCCTTGCGGCTTGCGCCTTTCGCCAAAGCCTATGCAGGCCGGATCACCGCTCTGGAAGGCGGCGCTACCAGCCCAGACTAGGTGCGCTTCCTTTTGCCCAGGATGAAGTTGAAGTCCCGGCGGTAGAAGCGGAAGAACAGCAGGCAGATGCCGGTGATCGAGAACAGCAAAGCCGACAGTGCCGTGGTCATCAACAGCGGATTGTTGAAATTGTCGCGCGTGTCATAGTCCATGATGTGCAGCATCCAGAAGAAGTCATAGAAGCGCCAGGTGGCCGACCGGCGGCCGACCACGCGGCCCTCGGTGGGCGACACATAGATGTGGGTGCTGTCCGCGTCTTTGAAGATCACCTGCCATACGGGTAGCGGCCCCCGGTAATCCACGACATGTTGGTCCAGTAGGCGCGCTGACGCCATGTCGACCTCGGGCGCGAAGTCTGCATCCGCGATGCGGCGGGCCCAGCCCTCGGGAAGCGGTGACATCAGTTCACCCGATAGGGCGTTGCGGATTTCACGGCTGCCGTCCTTCAATGTCATCAGCGCGATGGGTGTTCCCAGAAGGTCGCGGTAGGTGATCTGCATGACCGGCTGCCCGGCGGCGCTTACAAGCGCCGATGCGGGCAATAAGGCGTCCACTTCCCCCGTGAGGGGTGTTGGTTCCTGCTCTGCCGCATTATGCTGCCCGCGCACTTCTTCAATCGGAATCCAGGACATCACGACGCCGCCGGCGGTCCATGCTACCAGCTGAAGGCCGAGGATGAGGGCGACCCATTTGTGGGTCTGGGCAAAAAACTTGTGCCATTTCTGTTTGGTCATTTTGTTTCCCTGAGCCTGATGGCTTCTTTTGTTATTTGTCGGCCCAATGCACCAGCGTGATCTGCCACGCTCCGTCAACGCGTTTCATCAGCAGCATTTCGCGCGAGGCGAAATCATAGTCCCGGTCACGGAAATTGCCTTTCATGGTGGAAAAGGTGGTCACCCACGCCAGGTCGCCGTCCGATGCCACCTTCCGGTCCAGCACCGCGCGTTCCATGTGCGGGATGAAGGCCATGTCGGCTTTCATATGGCTGGCCATATAGTCCGTGCGGCTTTTCTGGGCGTGGCCGCCTTCGAGGATCAACACGTCGGTCGAGAGCAGCTTTTCAACCGCGGCTTCATCCGATGCCGCGATGGCCTTGTGGAACGCTTCCGCAACCTCTTCAGGGCTCGATTGCGCGCCAGCGGGCAGGGCAATCATCAGGGCAAGGCCCAGTACCCCAAGAAGGGTGTGTTTGATGGTTTTCATGTTCATTCCTCCCTTTTCCCGTGCTTGCGCCCTTCTAACAGATAGAAGGCAGCTGGGATAACGATTAGTGTCAGCATCAGGGCCGTGACCATGCCGCCCACCATGGGGGCCGCGATGCGCCGCATCACCTCTGACCCCGTGCCGGTGCCGTACATGATCGGCACGAGGCCGATGATCACCGTAAGTGTTGTCATCATGATCGGCCTAAGGCGCCGCAAGGCTCCCTCAACGATCACGCTGGCGAGGTTGGTGTCCGGCTTTGGGTGGGCGATGTTTTCTTCGACCGCCTTATGCAGGAATACCAGCATCACCACGGCGGTCTCCACCGCGACGCCCGCAAGTGCGATCAGCCCCACGGCCACGGCGATTGAGAGGTCATAGCCCAACATATGCATGAACCAGAAGCTGCCGGTCAGCGCGAGTGGCAGGCTGACGAGCACCAGCGCCACGTCCATCAGCCGCTTGAACAAAAGGAACAGAATGATAACGATCAGCGCCAGTGTGACCGGCACGATCATTTTCAGGCGTTCCTTCGCGCGTTCCATATATTCGAACTGGCCGGACCAGCCGAGCGTATAGCCCGCGGGCAGTTTGCCCTCGCGTTCAAGCGCTGCCTGCGCGCGCGGCACATAGGTGCCCACGTCAACCCCTTCGATGTCCACGAAAACCCAGCCGCCAGGGCGGGCATTTTCACTGCGGATCATGCCGGGGCCGTCGGTGATGTGAATATCCGCCAGTACCTTCAGCGGCACCTGCGCGCCTGTGGGGGTGACCACGGGCAAGGCCTTCAGGGCTTCCGGGCTGTCGCGCACATCGCGCGGGAAGCGGAGGTTGATGGGGTAGCGTTCCAGTCCCTCAACGGTCTGGCCCACGTTGGCGCCGCCGATGGCGGACCGCACCACATCCTGAACGGCCGCGAC
>JBNKYQ010000027.1:0-16989 GCA_050300975.1 Kordiimonas sp. | reverse complement strand
CCTGTTTTCTCCTCGCCTTCAGGCGCGAGGGTGATCAGCCGCTGATCGAGCGGCACATCCTTGGCCTTGGCAACGAAATAGCGGTTCAGGTTCCAGTCGCCCGACGCGGGCCCCCCGGGACCCGGCGGCATGTCCTCCAGAAGCGTCCAGCCCATGGCCATGGCAACGCCGCCCTGGCTTTGGCCCGACACCAGCCCTTCCACATGGATCTTGCCCGCGTTCAGGAAGCTGGCGGAAGCGCGCATCACCACATCGCCGGTGCGGGGGTCGACGGTGACACCGATCAGGTTGCCGCAAGGGGCGAACACGGTACACACGTATGTTGACGCTGCCTCTGGTGTGGGTACCACGCTTGTGCGGTAGTTGGGCTTGAAGCAGGTGACGTCGCCGAAGGTCAGGGCGATGCCGTCAAGGCCCCAGGTGTGGCTCTCGCCCATGATATCAAAGGTGCCTTTTGCCCATGTCTCCTGGAAATAGGCGTGGCCAAGCACGCCGGAGACACCACCACTTGCCATAATCTGGGCCGCAAGCTCCTGGTGGCTTAGGCCGGGCAGGGTGCCATCCTTGGCATTCAGTTTACCGTCGATCCAGATCGTGTCGCTGGGCTTGAGCCCGCTTGCGCCCGCGCCCCACAGGGCCTGGGCCGCCGGGAAGATGCCGGCGTCAAACAGGGCCTTTGCGCTTTCAACGGTGGCATGAACCTGGTGGAAGGCCGTGAGGCAAGCGCTGGATGATCCCACGCTTTTCGGGGTCCAGTTGTTTTTGCTCCAGTCGCCGTTCTTCGAACCGTATTCCAGTTCAAGCGCGTCCCAGAGGTCCGCATTGCCGAGCTCCACCCGGCTGGCGTTGGCGCCAAGCGTCTCGCCAATAACCACAGCGAGCGTGGTGGCTGATCCGTTGCCCATGTCCACCGCGTTGGTGCGGACGGTGAAATTGCCGTCCGCGTCTATGGCCACTGCCGCCAGCACGCCGTCACCGGATGTGCCGTAGGCCTGGTTGGACATGGCAAAACCAACGCCGTATTTGAACCCCTCGCGGGCCCAGCGGTCGCGGTCTGCGGCGCGGTTCTGCCAGATGGGGTCCGCTTCGGCCATATCAAGGATGGTGCCGAACTGCAGCGACTGGTTGATGGGGCCGCCCACCACCGTGCGGTCGCCGGGGCCGGTGATGTTGTCGCGGCGGATGTCAAACGGGCTGACACCAAGGTCGCGGGCAGCTTCGTCGAACAGGCTTTCGATGATGAAATAGGCCTGTGGGCCGCCGAAGCCGCGCTGGGAACCGCCCGACACGTTGGTGGAATAAAGCGCTTCCGAGAAGATGGCGCTTTGGGGAATATTATAGCTGCCGCCCGCGCACACGCCCGCAAGCTGCGCCACATAGGGGCTCAGGTTACGCCGCCCGCCACTGTCGAATCGCATATCGGAGGTGAGCGCCTGCGCCTTGCCGCTTTCGTCAAACACCATCACCGTTGTGCCATCGCAGGCGTGGCGCTTGAGCCCGCACTGGAATTGTTCGAACCGGTCATAGGCCAGCCGCACGGGGCTGCCGCCGCTCATGGCCGCGGCGATCCCCAGGTTCAGGGTGAAGACCGAACTGTCGCGCCCGCCAAACCCGCCGCCGGGGTAGCAGGAGAAGAGATTCACGGTCGAGACCGTAATTTCAGAGCCCTCGAACATGCCAAGGAGCGTGCCGATGTCCCCGTCGGGGGACTGGGTGCCGACAACAAGGTTCAGGGTGCCGGTGGATTTGTCATACCAGCCAAGGCCGGTTTCAGGTTCCATGAACATGGGGTCCATGGCGCGCATGGAAAAGTCAGACCCATAGGCCTTCCATTTGCTGCTGGCCGTGTTGTCAGCGATGGCCTGCTCGATCTGGCGCCGGTAGGCCATGGCTTTCTCTGTATAGTCGTCGTCATACCCATTCTGGGAATAGGAGAAAACGTCCTTCGGCCCGTCGCCCGCCACACGCACATAGTTCGTCAGTGGCGACAGTGGTGGGACGAGGGGGGCTTTGGCCTTGGCCCCATACTGCTGGAAGCTATCGATGAACTGGATCTTCTTCTTGGCGCCCAGGTAAGTCGCGCGGTCCTTGAAGATCAGGAAGGCGACGGGCTGGCCGTAAAAGGCTGCCTTCGCGCCGCGCGGCACGATAAAGGGCCACATGAAGTCCTGCGGCAAGGTGATGCCTTCCGCTTCCGGCGTGCCACCGCTTTTTTTCAGGCGCATCTTCTGTGCCGCGCGCATCTTGTCTTCCACCTGATCGAGATGCAGGTCATGGACGATGGTGTTGGTCAGCTTGACCGCGCCTTCGATCTGCTCGCCGTAGATCACACGTTCGGGCAGCAGGTCAGGCGCCAGCATCGAAAGGTCGAGCCCCGTGAACACATTGTCTACATTGATGGCGCGGATGATCATCACCGGCGCTTCATTGCTGGGCCACCCATCCATATCCCAAGCGTGATAGTCGCGTGCGTAGATTTTCTGGCCTGTAACCTTGGCATAGCCGTCGATCCGGGCGTTGGCCACACCGGGCGCGCCCATCCAGCCTTCATGGCCTACTGGCGGCTCCCAGGTGCCTTCACTGGCGCGGGCGGCAATGCCGGATGCCAGCGAGAAAACATTGACGGTAACAAAAGCACCGGCGACATGCTTGATGAAGCTGCGGCGTGACAGGCCAGACTGCAGGCCAGTTGTGGTGGGAAGCGAGGAGGCTGTGCCCTCCGTGTTCCTCTCCCCAAAACACTGAGACGGCGACTTTTTCATGATGTATGCCCCTTTAGGTATAACAATACAGCTATAGGAAAAGCATGGAGGCGACAAGTAGATTTGCCGACAGGCCCTGAATAGGCCGCTCAGGAAAGTTGCACTAATCTGCCTCTTAATTAGGCGTTGTGCGACCGACTGCCTAAAAAATACTCAACAAGTGTTGAGGGAATGGGGCGGACTGAGGCTTCATTCAACAGCTCTGATTGGTAACCAGAAAAATAAACACAATAAAAACAATGCCTTATAATTATTTTTGATTTTTTGGTCAGGTTGAAAAATAACTGGCACACAGGTTGCTATTATTAGGGTGAGCCGCCACAGCGGGTGGTTCAAATCTCCGATCCATCGACGGGTTGATTTTACATCGCATCGTGTCCGGCCGCAGCAGGCCAGCGGGATGCATATCGGTCTCAGCGTGATCGTACCTCCCCTAGTATAATGCGATCGCTACGAGGCTTCAGATGAATCTATTGGAGATTGAGATGAAACTTGTAACCAAAACCGAACGACTGACGAAAACACTTTCCCTGAGCGCATTCACGCTTTCTCTTGGCCTTGTCATGGCTGCAGCAACGCCTGCCGGTGCTGTAAGCAACACGGGCCCGGTGACTGGCCCGGATACGCTCGAAGTGGCCGGTATGGCCGGTGTCAAGCCTGATGCCCTTCCCAAAGTAATCAAGGCTGTATCCCCGGAATATCCAAGCCACGCCAAAGCAATCGGCCGCGAAGGCTGGGTGATTGTTGAACTGGATATCGACGAAAAAGGCATGCCTCTGAATGCCGAGATCGTTGATGATGGCCCAAGCCCTCTGTTCAAACGGGCAACGCTTCGGGCGATTGAGCAATACCGGTTTGAGCCGGCCACATATGCAGGTGAACCAGTCGCCGTGACTGGCAAGCGCTACAAGGTGGTTTACGCCTTCCAAGATAGTTAAGGGGTTCGACCGCGGCAGTCCGCTCTTGCTGACTTTCCCTTCCCTTCCTTCCCAAATGTCACGAGAGTGACAGGTCCGGCTGGAGCGGATCCTTCCACTGCCGTTTTCCCTGGGGCGAGGTCTTCATTAAAGACCTCGCCCCTAACTTATTGGGGCCTCGCTCTTCAGTATGATCTCAAAATAACCAGTGGCTATTTTTTAATCACGTAGCCAATTGGAAAAGGCCCTGTTCGCGGTCGGAAGGCGTCATGGCGCGGCAGGAATTATGTCGAAAAATCATCATCTTAATGGCTATGCATTAGGGTTTTTCCATATAAAGCAAGCGCTTAGAAATATGGCTGCGGCACCTGGGTGTCATTGCCCTTTCAAAAGCGGGTGGGCGATGAATTCTGGCATACGGCTTGCTGTTGACCAAAGGGTCAGGCGCTGATCCGGGTAACCGGGGCACGTCCTGACCGATTGAGTTAAGCGTAAATAGAAAAGCAGCCTGGCTGCAGAAAAAAGAGACGGCATTTATGGCAGACAAAGACCTGAACATTCTGGTGATTGATGAGGATCCCGGTCGGGCGATGCTTCTGGAAGAGGCGCTCGTGGCGGCCGGTTACACCCATGTTGTAACCATCCAAAGCACCACGAATTTGCACCAGCGTATCGCGGCGCTTGCGCCCGATATGGTGATTGTCGACCTGCAGAACCCGGACCGGGATACCCTCGAGGGCATGTTCCAGGTGACCAAATCGGTCAAGAAACCCATCGCCATGTTCGTCGATCAATCCGACGGTGAGATGATCCGCCGGGCGGTGGAAGCCGGTGTCAGTGCCTATGTGGTGGACGGCCTCAAGCGCGACCGCGTGCAGGCGGTCGTTGACGTGGCGGTAAACCGGTTCGAAACGTTCCAGCGCCTGACCGATGAGCGCGACGCCGCGCGGAATGCGCTCGCGGACCGCAAGACCATCGACCGCGCCAAGGGCCTTCTGATGCAGCACCGGAAGATTTCCGAAGACGATGCTTACAAGCTGATGCGCGGGGCCGCGATGAAGCAGAGCCGCAAGCTGGTGGAAATTGCCCAAAGCATCATCACGGCGATGGAGCTGGATGCCCAGTTGATGGACGGAGGCCGCAATGCCGTTTGACACATATCCCGTCGTCCGCGCTGGCTATGTGGCGCTGACGGATTGCGCGCCGCTGATTGTGGCGCAAGAACTGGGTTTTGACCGGCAGGCGGGCATCAAGCTCGAGCCCATCCTGCTGAAATCATGGACAGCGGTGCGGGACTGCCTCGCGTTCGAACAGCTTGAATGCGCCCAGATGCCGGGCGCGCTGGCTTTGGCCATGCATCTTGGCATTTCGGGCCTGCGGGTGCCCATGCGAGTGCCCTTGATGTTGGGGCACGGCGGCAATGCCATTACGGTGTCAACCAAGCTCTATAACGAGGCGGCGGCGCTTCTGGGCGGCGCCTTTGATGGCCCGCGCGCAGAAAGCGCCATCATTGTGAAAGCCGTGGCAGAGGAGCGCAAATCGCGCTCAGAACGGCGTATCCGGATCGGGACGGTGCATGCCTTCTCCAGCCATAACTATGAGGTCCGCGCCTGGCTTGCCTATGTGGGCATCGACCCGGACGTGGATGTGGAACTGATCGTGGTGCCCAGGTCGAGGATGCTGGAAGCTCTTGCGACGAGTGAAATTGACGCCTTCTGTGTGGGCGACCCATGGGGCCAGTTGGCGGTTGACGCAGGGATCGGCTATATCGTCGCCACCAAGGCAGATCTGTATCCCTACAGCCCGGAAAAGGTGCTTGCCTTCCGTGACGCGTGGGTCAAGGGGCACGGGGATGTTGCCGAAGCGACGGTGACGGCCATCACCAAGGGCATGGAATGGGCAGGCGCGGAAGAAAACCGCGAAGATCTGGCCCAGATACTTGCCAACAAGGATTATCTGGACGTGCCGACGCCCGTTTTGGTGCGGGCGCTGACCTCCCGGCCGATTTTGGCGCCCGGCGGGGACGAGACCTTCGTGCCGCGCTATCTGGAGTTCGGCGGTGACTGCGCGCCCACCAAGGCTGGCGCCCTGTGGCTTCTGGCGCAGATGCGGCGCTGGGAGCAGGCCGAGCCAGGGTTCGAGGCCGACCTGGATACGGTTTTCCAGCCCTTCACCCATGTGATCGGGGTGGAGCTGGAGCAGGACAATTCAGTAAATGAAGACCCGGGCCGAATGGCGTTTGACGGCGTGCCTTTCACCGCTGGCGATATTGAAGCCTACCGGCACAAATTCTCTGTCGGGGGATAGCCCGACCGGCCCTTCATACAGTCAATCGTTCATCACCAGAACCGCAGCCCCTTCAAAGCGGCCATGCCGAAGGTCATCAAGCGCTTTGTTGGCGTCCTTCAAGGGGTAGGTGTGGGTGGTGGTTTGAACAGGCACGGTTGGCGCGACTTGCAGAAACGCTTCGCCGTCCTCGCGGGTGAGATTGGCGACCGAACGAACCACCCTTTCCTCCCACAGATCCTTATAGGGGAAGGAGGGGATGTCGCTCATGTGAATGCCTGCGCAAACCACCGTACCGCCTTTGTCAGTGTGTTTGAGCGCTTCCGGCACCAGCGCGCCCACGGGGGCAAAGAGTATGGCGGCATCCAGCTTGTGTGGCGGTGCTTCTTTGCTGCCACCGGCCCACACGGCACCCAGGCTTTGAGCGAAATCCTGGGCTTCTTTGTCCCCGTCTTTGGTGAAGGCATAGACCTTCCGCCCCAGGTGAACAGCGACCTGGGTGATGATATGGGCTGCAGCCCCAAAGCCGTACAGGCCAATGTGTTCCGCTTCGCTGACCATCCTGAAGGCACGGTACCCAATGAGCCCGGCGCACATAAGCGGCGCGGCTGCAACGTCGTTATAGGCATCGGGGATAGGGAAACAGTAGCGCGCGTCGGCCACCATATGCTCCGCGAACCCGCCATCCAGCGTGTAGCCGGTGAATTCTGCGTGGTCGCACAGGTTTTCCTGTCCCTTCCTGCAGTAGGCGCAGGTGCCGCAGGTGTATCCAAGCCACGGCACGCCAACACGCTCGCCGATGCGGAATTGGCTGACCCTTTCGCCCAGGGCTTCTACCACCCCGATGACTTCATGGCCGGGGACGAGCGGCAGTTTGGGTGAGCTGAGGTCCCCGTCCACGACATGCAGGTCCGTGCGGCAGACGGCGCAGGCCTTGACGCGAATAAGAATCTGCCCGGCTTCCGGGCTGGGGCAGGGCAATTCCTCAAGGGTCAGCGGGCTTCCCTGTCTGGTCAGTACCATCGCTTTCATCGGTCTTGTTTCCCCTACCTATAAAACTGGCCTATCAATCTGGCCTATCCATATGGTTCACTCTGCCGCATTATAGTGGCATTATCAGCCCATGGCTTGACGCTTATCAAGGCGGCCTGGCGGCGGCAGGGCAAGATGGGCGTGATGATGAGGGGAACTTATGCTTAAGCTCAAGCGCATTGCGATCGACACCTATGGGGCCAATGTGGCCTATATTGCCCGAACCTGTAGCATCTATCGCCCGGAAGAATATCAGGCCTTCAACAAGATCAAGGTCATTCATGACGGTAGGATGCAGCTTGCGTCGCTGATGGTGGTCGATGACCTTTCCATCGTGGATGTGGATGAACTTGGCCTGTCGGAACAGGCGTTTGAACGGCTGGGGGTCGCTGAGGGCGAAACCGCGTCAATTGAGCTGGCCGAGCAACCGCAGAGCCTGGATCACATCCGCAAGAAGATCCTCGGCCACACGCTGGAGCCTTACCAGCTTGAAGAAATTATCTCCGACATCGCCGGACACAGATGTTCGGAAATGGAGATCGCTGCTTTCCTGGTGGCCTGCGCGGGCTTCATGACAACCACCGAGATGCTGGCGCTGACCAAAGCCATGGCCAAGGTTGGCAACAAGCTTACGTGGCGCGCGCCTGTGGTGGTGGATAAACACTGTATCGGCGGCATTCCCGGTAACCGCACCTCGATGATTGTGGTGCCCATTGTGGCGGCCCACGGCCTGCCAATCCCGAAATCGTCGTCGCGGGCCATCACGTCGCCCGCGGGCACGGCCGACACCATGGAAGTGCTGGCGCGGGTGGACCTGACGATGCGTGAAATGCAGCAGGTTGTGGATGAATGCGGTGGCTGTTTGGTGTGGGGCGGCCATGTGAACCTGTCGCCTGCCGACGATGTTATGATTTCAGTTGAGCGCCCGCTGGCGATCGACACGCGCGAACAGATGGTGGCGTCCATCATGTCCAAGAAGATGGCTGCCGGGTCATCGCATCTGGTGATCGATATTCCGATCGGGCCGACGGCCAAGGTCAAAAGCCACGGCGACGCCATGCGCTTGAGGAAGCTGTTTGAATATGTTGGCCAGGAAGTGGGGCTGCATGTCGAGGTGGTCACCACCGATGGCAGCCAACCCATTGGCCGCGGCATCGGGCCGGTGCTGGAGGCGCGCGACGTGATGGCAGTGCTGGAGAACAAACCAGACGCACCGGCGGACCTGCGCGAAAAATCCCTGCAGCTGGCGGGGGCGCTACTGGAGAACGACCCGGCGCTCAAGGGCGGCTCGGGCTATACCCGGGCGCGGCAGCTGCTGGAAAGCGGTGAAGCGCTGGCGTCGATGAACCGCATCATTGATGCCCAGGGCAGGAAAACAGATATTCCCTGCATGGGGGAGCTGACGCATGACATCCTCGCGCCCCGGTCCGGCAAGGTGACGGCGATTGACTGTTTCCGCATCAACCGGCTGGCGCGGCTTGCTGGCGCGCCAATGGACTGCGGCGCCGGGATCGACCTGTTCAAGAAGGTGGGCGATAACGTCGAGGAGGGCGAACCCCTCTACCGCATTCACGCCTGCTTCGAATCCGATTTTGGGTTCGCCAAGCAGTTCGCGGAAAAGGGCGATGGCTATACCGTCGGGGACGGGGCATGACGCCTGTCGCCTTGTATGTATACCCAGGCCAGGAAGGCCCGGCGGGCGGGTTTGCGGAAATGCTTGGTATGGAGATGCGCGGCATCGACATCCATACTTTTCCTGACGGTGAGAGCCTGTTGCGGGTTCAGCCAGTGGCGGGAACTGCCCTTGTGTATGTCAGCCTGGATCACCCCAACGGCAAGCTGATCCATATATTGCAGGCAGCCCAGGCGCTACGGGCTAGCGGCGCATCGCGGATCGTGCTGGTCTGTCCTTATCTTTGCTATATGCGGCAGGACATGGCGTTCCATGAGGGCGAAGCGGTCACGCAGAAGCTTCTGGGCCCGCTTCTGGGGCCATTCTTCGACCGTATCGTTACGGTCGATCCGCATCTTCACCGGGTGTCTTCGCTCACCGAGGTGTTTCCTGGCCATGAAGCAGATGCGCTTTCCGCTGCCGCGCTGATTGGTGAGACGGTGGCGGGTGATGCCGCGCTCAAAGGCGCTGTGCTTGTGGGGCCAGACGGCGAATCTCGGCAGTGGGTAGCGCAGGCCGCCGCCGCGTCGGGGCAGGATTTCATCGTCGCGACCAAAGAACGGTTTGGGGACCGGGATGTGCGTGTCAGCCTGCCGGACGCCACGCTTGCGGCAGGCCGCCCAGCGGTGATCATTGACGATCTGATTTCAAGCGGGGCCACCATGCAGGCCTGCGCGCGGCTGCTGCGGGACGCGGGCGCGACGCGCGTTGAGGCCATGGCGGTCCATGCGGTGTGCAGCACCAATGACCTTGCGCGCCTGCGCGAGGCCGGCATCAGCCGGGTGCGGTCCTGCGACAGTATCATTCACGAAACAAATGCCATTGCCCTCGCGCCGCTTTTGGCTGGGGCGCTAAAGCGGGAGACCAGAGCATGACACTCAAAGTGAAATTTTGTGGCGCAGCGGGCACCGTGACAGGCTCCTGCTACTGGATCCGCTTTGGCGAGCGCCAGTTCCTGGTGGATTGCGGCATGTTTCAGGGGCCGAAAACGGTGAAAGAGCTGAACTATGGCGAGTTTCCCTTCAATCCGGCTGAGATAGACTTTGTGCTGCTCACCCACGCGCACACAGACCATGCAGGCATGCTGCCGAAGCTGACCAAATACGGTTTCACCGGTTCGATCTACACCACCTCCGGGTCGCGCGACCTGCTCACTTACATGCTGCCTGACAGCGCCCATATCCAGGAAATGGAAGTCCTCCGCCTGAACCGCAGGAACCGGCAGCGGGGACGGGGGGAGGTCGAGCCCATCTATACCGGCGACGATGTCGAGGCCTGCCTGAGGAAAATTCGCCTGGTTGACTATGACGAATGGCTTGATCTGGGCGATGTTCGCGCGCGCTTTTGGAACGCGGGCCATATCCTGGGCGCCGCGTCGATCGAGCTTGAGGTGGACCATGAGGAAGGCAAAACCGAACACATGCTGTTCTCAGGCGACATCGGCCCGGACCACAAGCTCTTTTACCCGGACCCAGAAGCGCCCAGTGGGCTGGATTATCTTTTCATGGAATCCACCTATGGTGGGCGCGTGCGCTCAGACCTTGAACCCAAGGACCGCCGGGCGCTGCTGGCCTATGAAATCAATGAAGCCCTGAAGGATGGTGGCGCGCTGGTGATCCCTGCGTTTGCGGTGGAGCGCACGCAGGAACTGCTGCTGGACATTGCCGTGCTTTTGAAAAGCGGCGATATCCCGTGCGTGCCGGTTTTCCTGGACTCACCTCTTGCCATCCGGGTGACGTCCGTCTTTACCGATCATGCGGGCAGCCTTGAAGATGTCGATGGCGGGGGATCGCTGTTCAATCACAGCAGCTTCCACTTCACTGAAACAGTGGACGAGAGCAAATCCATTGCCCGCTTCAAGGGCAATATGATCATCCTCGCGGCCTCGGGCATGTGTGATGCCGGGCGCATCCGACACCACTTGAAGGAACACCTGTGGCGGCCGCAATCAACGGTTCTTCTGGTTGGCTATCAGGCGGAAGGCACGCTTGGGCGGCTTCTGGAACAGGGCAAGAAACGCGTGAAAATCCAGGGTGAGGAGATTGAGGTGCGTGCCAACATCCGCACCATCGATACCTATTCCGGGCATGCTGACCATAATGGCCTGATGGAATGGGCCAGGGAGCGCTTGCCCGTGAAGCGGAATATCTTCCTGTGCCACGGCTCAACCGGTTCGCTGGAGGCCTTGCGTGTCGCGCTGGCCAAGTACGGAATCCCGGAAGACCAGCTGATCGTGCCGCAACTGGATGACGACTATACGCTTGAAGACGGTAAGGGCGTGCCACAGCTCAATCGGGTGGTTCCGCGTCTGGATCCGGCGACAATCGAGAAGCCTGACTGGCACAATGACCTGGCTGCCTTGACGCTCGATCTCAGGCGCCGGTTGGAGACGGTGAAATCAGACCGCCAGCGCACGGAGCTTCTGGCGCGCCTGAAGGACCTGTTGAAGGACTATCAGGGCAGCTAGCCGCCGCGAGTGTGCGGCGGCGCTGACACGGATGCCTAGTCTTCGCCTGTCAGCCAGCCTCGGTCGAGCTGTTTCTTGGCTTCTTTTTCGCCCATGGAAATCAGGGTCTTGATGTCGTTGCTATCAAAGTCGGTGACATCGATTGGCAGTCGGCCTTCGGGCCTGATCTCGACAAACTCGATGATGCGCTTGCCCATGGCGATTGCCTGGCCGCCCACTTTGCAGGCGTGGTTTATCTTGCGCACTTCATTCAGGTCATTGTTCATGATCTCGCTCGTCAGCGTGCCGATGGTGCGCTTGAGCAGTTTCAGGATGTTGCGGAAGTTCTTCTTGGCATAGTCGGGCGTCATCTGTTCCGGCTTCATGGCAATGATCGCCATCTGGTCGGCGCCGCGCTTGATCGCGGGCTTTAGCGGCGCAATGTTGCGGATGCCGCCGTCAGCCATGGGCATATTGTTGATCCACATCAGCGGCATGGCGACCGGTTCGCGGGTGGACGCGATGACATAGTCAAGGACGTCGTCCCCGAAGGTCTCGACGCTGGCCTCGAAGAAGTCGCCCGTGGCCATGTTGGTGACACCGCAGGCATAGTAGGCTGGGCTGGCACGCAGGTTGTCGGGGCGGATGTTTGCGCGCGCGAGGTCGGCAGCACCGTCCATCGTGGTTAGGCCGTCGAATTTCCCGAACAGGACATCGCCCACCAGCTCAAGCGTCCCGCGCTTCTTGCCGATGGAAGCAAAGCTGGTGATGTTGTTGCGCCAGAAGGCTTCGATCTCATTGCCGATTTCCGGCCAGTCCGGCTCTTTGCCCGCCAGCACGGCGGCGCCCGCGCGGTCAGCCAGGAAGCCGCCGTTCATGGACCCCACGGAAACGCCATAGATGGCCTGCGGTGTGAATTTGGAACCGTCAGCAAATGTGTGGTTCAAGAGTGCCTTGATGGCGCCCGCCTGATAGGCCCCCTTGACGTTGCCACCAGACAATACCAGCGCGCGTTTGAAGCTTGCCATCGTTCTCTCCCCCGAATGTGTGCAAGTTATGGATGTTAAAAATGTAACGAAACGAGTAAAGTTTGGCGAGATTTTTATATCTTGCAGTCATTTGGTGGTTGTGGTGACCTTTCACGGGAACGCTGTGAAGCTGTCTTCAATTCGAGACAGTTCAATCATCAAAGGGGCCGAGCTTTATGTCTGGACTGCGCAATGGGATGGCGTTGATGGGGCGCCTGATGCGGTCAGTTACCTTTCTTTTTGCTCTTCTGCTGTTGCCTGGCTTGGCAAGCCAGGCCCAGGAGATGGCTGATCCAGACCGGATCGATATCGTGACTGAGGATTGGCGGCCCTATTCCTATGAAGAAGCCGGGGAAGTCAAGGGCAGCGCGACCGAGATTGTCCTGAAGACCGTACAGCAGGCTGGCCTTGACTATCAGATTGCCGTCTATCCCTGGGCGCGGGGTTACAAGAAAACCCTGTCCCACAAAAATACCCTGATTTATGCGCTGGCAGATTCGCCGTCGCGCCGCCGGGTGTTCCATTTTGTCGGGCCCGTGGCGCCGGTGGATGTCTATTATTTTTATCGCTTGGCGGACCGCGATGAAATTCAGGCGTCTTCCCTTGAAGATGTGAAGCAATACAATGTGGGTACCAGTACGGAAAGTGCAGTCGAAGATTATCTGCGCAGCGCCGAGTTCCCGCACCTGCAATCCGTTTTTGCGGTATCCCAGCTTTTCAAGATGATGGACCACGGAAGGGTCGACCTGTTTGTCTCCACGGAGGCAAACATCAGGGCGCACGAAGCGGCGGGCCGTTTCCCGGAAGGCCACTATGTGCCGGTGTATGAGACCATGCGGGCAGGTACCTATATGGCGTTCGGGCCGAATGTGGATGCGGCTATCCTTGAACGGATGCGCGCGGCCTACCAGACCTTGCTGGCTGAAGGCCAAATCCCTGACTTTGGGGCACCCTGAAAAAGCTGAGCCTGCCACCGACGGGACATCGGGACAGGCTCAATCTGGAACAAAAGAGGATATATAGAATACCCACCCTCAAGGTCGGCGGCGCTTGATGGTGCCGTTGGTTCGATGCGGGGGAGCGTAAAAACCAGGCACCATCCTTGCCGCCATCCAATGACTTCTTGGCTTGTCAGCTTGTATCGGCATCGCGGCTGCAAAGGGAAGCAAGTATGCAGTCACGGTTCTGCCGAACAGGATGGCATAGAAGCGGGAGAGATGGATTGCTGCTATACCACATGTCCTGACGTGCCTTGAGCCTTCCGGCCCCACCAATCATTGAAGGCATGACCTTTATAGGCCTGTGCACGGCGCCGCCATTTGACGTAGGTCAAGGCGGAGCGTTTTTTTTGAAAAATTTCGCGCATAAAAAAACGCCCTTTCAGGGTCCCAAGGGGTGGGCCTGAAAGGGCACAGAGGAGGTCACGCCATACGGCGCTCAGGGAGGTCTAGAGGATACAGAAATATGCTCTGTATTTCATTATACGTGGGCCGCGGGAATTTCCCTTCGCGCCGCGAATGACTATTGACGAGGGCAGGGCGAAAATGGTGAATTACGCGTGGTTCAAGCCAGTTTGACGACAAGAGGACAGCGTGAGCACAGGAACGGTTAAATGGTTCAACAAGGCCAAGGGCTTTGGTTTCATCGCCCCCGATGAAGGCGGGGACGATGTGTTTGTGCATATTTCCGCCGTCAAGGAAGCTGGCCTTCAAGACTTGCTCGAAGACCAGCGCCTGTCTTTTGAACTGCAGGATGGCCCCAAGGGGCGCGTGACTGCTGGTTCGCTGAAGCTGGAAGCCTAGGCGCGTTCAAGCGCTTCCGCGTCCCCTGCCATGATTGCTGGAATATTCTGGCTGATCTTATTGATCGGCCAATCCCACCAGGCAATGTCCAGAAGCCGAGCGACAGTTTCCTCATCAAACCGCATCCTGATCACGCGTGCGGGGTTGCCGCCCACGATGGCGAACGGCGGTACGTCTTCTGTAACCACAGACCTAGACGCGATGATGGCTCCGTGCCCGATGGTGACGCCCGGCATGATCAGGCTTTCGAACCCGAACCACACATCATGGCCAACGACCGTGTCGCCGCGTGTGGGCAGGCCTGCCAGTAACGGCATGTGTTCCGCCCAATCAGCCCCGAAGATGGGAAACGGGAAGGTGGACGGCCCGTCCATCCGGTGGTTGGCGCCGTTCATGATGAATTTGGTGCCGGTCGCCAGCGCGCAGAAGCGCCCAATCGTCAGCCGGTCGCCGACAAAATCATAGTGGTAGAGGACATTGTTTTCCTGAAACGCCTCAGGCGCTTTCGGGTCGTCATAATAGCTATAGTCGCCCACCTCAATGTTGGCGCCGGAGACGACATTCTTGAGGAAGACAACACGGTCGCTGTGGGCAAGCGGAAAGCGCTGGCCTGCGTCAGGGTGATTGATTTTCTTATGCATAACAAAGCCTTGCTGCTGATTGGCAGGTATAAGTGGCCCGTTCCGGCGGTGTGCGCGGGGCAGGGTGTCTTAGGCGGCTTTGTTCATCGGCAGGGTGCTCTCACGTTGGTTTGCTGGCGCCCTTCATAGCGGGGAAAAGCGCCAGCATCAAATTCTTTATCGTCGGCCCACAAGCAGCATGTCTGATGGGTAGGTGACGCGGTAGCTGTGGTTGATCTTCCAGACCTCACCGGGCGCCATGGTCTTGCGCCACATCATCAGGCCCTGCTTGTCATTCATGTCCACCTCGGTTGGTTCAGTTGCCCCGGACAGTGTCTTGACCTTGATGTCCTCGTGGCCGGACACAGGCACCTGGTCGAAAATCTCTACGGTCATCGGGGTGGTGTGGTTGTTGGTCACGCTGATAACGAAACGCTTTTCTTCCACCGTCTTGCTGCCGAACAGGCCGCTGTCACCGTCTTCTGGTGCTTGCACGGTATAGTCAATGCTGATGGCATTATCCGCGCCGTAGGGCAGCTCAAGCTTGGTGTTGGCTTCAAGGTTCGGCCAGACACCTGTGCCGACATAATGACCGTCGCGCCTGAGCGACGGTGTGACACCGCGCAGGCTTTCAAAGTCCTTCAGTTCCGTGTCCACGAACAGGTAGGCCGTGCGGTTGGCGGAAGGATTGGCGCGGGCCACCAGGGTTACATCGCTGTTGGCCTGGGACAGGTCGACGAATTCGTCTTCGCCCGTGGACGCGATGCTGACGGGGTCAGCAACCTCATACATGCGGTCGAAGGTGGTGGTGGAGGCGCGAACCGGTTGGCGTTCGCGGCGGCTGCCCGTCACGATGATTTCTTCAAAGTTGTCACTCTCAGCATAGCCGGACTGGGCTGGCGCGGGCTCTTTTCTCATCTCAAGGCGCGCGCGTTTCTGTTCTTCCGGGTCAACAAGCGACAGGATGCGCGGGTATTGGTTGATGGCCCCAAGCTCGCGGCTGGGCGCGTTATTGGAAAGCGCCAGCGTCACATTGGTCCAGTCCTCGCCGGTGTTCTGCGAGACATTGGCCTTGGAAAGCAGCGTTAGGCGCTTGGTGTCGGTATTCAGCGCGCCCTCAACGTCCAGTGACCAGCGCGCGCCATGGACGAAATAGGAAATTTCATAGTCCAGCGTCTGGGCTGATTGGGCCATCACCTCGAAGGTGGCTTCCTTATAGTCCTGGCGTTTGGGCCCGGTATCGGCAAGTTCGCGGCGCACGGTCTGTATTTGGTCTGCGATTGCCTTCCGTTCTTTCCTGACGGCGTCAATGTCGGTCAAGACCTTGGCAGACTGGTCACCAATGAAGGACAGGGCATTTTGCCAGTCGGAAAAAGGCAGTCGCTCGTCTGACTTGTTGGCGTCTTCGTTGAGGGTCCGTAGGAAGGCCAGCTGCATATTCTTCGCCTGTTCGGTTGCGGCCAGGGCGGTGTCCTTGTCCGCGAGCGCATCAAGCTCTGCCTTGAGGGCGGCTTGCCTGTCGGATGCCGGTGTCACGGAATAGGCTGTGTCCACGTCCATGGAATAAAGCCGCACGCTGTTGCTGGAGAAGCCGACGGTCAGTTCGTCTTCATCCAGGGCCGACGTCATCTTTTCAGCAGTGATGCTGTGGCGCCCGGCTGGCAGGGTGATGCTGCCCTTGCGGGTTACGGTTGCGCCGCCGCCCTGGTAAACCACGACTTTCGAGATGGCTGGCTGAACAGTGAAATCATCGGCGATGGCGCCTGTGGTAAAAGTGGAAACGCCGGCCATCAGGGCGGCAAGGATGCGATTGGTCATGTAGTCCCCCATAAGTCTCTCATTTTGGGCCGTGGCTCCAAAACTCTGACAGGTTCATTTAAACAGGTAAAACAAGCCTCACGCAACTCTGTGGCGACTTCGGGGCAGGGCGCGTGCGCAAATTCCTGCTTGCAAAGAGAATATAGTTCGGATACGAAATAAATACTTCGGATACGAACTATATGGACAAGCGGTATGAGCAGGCCCAAGATATTTCATCTGATCCACATGGCACACCGGGCGCTGTTCCGCGCGGCGGACCGGCTGCTGGCAGACCGCCACGGCATAACGGCGGCCCAGAATGCGCTTCTGTTGTATCTGGAAAAGAATGAAGGCGCATCCATGGGCGCGGTGGCAGCTGCGATCGGGCTCAAGAACGCGGCAACATCGGGCCTCGTGGACCGGATGGAGCATAAGGGCCTGATCGCCCGGCGCCCATGCGCACAGGACCGCCGCAGCTATGAATTAGTGCTTCAACCCAAAGGGCGGGCGATCGCAAGCGAAAGCCACGCCCTGATCCGCGCCACCAATGACCATCTGCTGGAAGGGTTTACGGACGCAGAGCAGGCCACCATCGCTCGCTTCCTGGAAACCGTGATCGCCAGA
>JBNKYQ010000026.1:0-17177 GCA_050300975.1 Kordiimonas sp. | reverse complement strand
GCAGAGACATGCGTTGTCGTGGCAATGTCTGGCGGCGTGGACAGTTCTGTGACGGCCGCGCTTCTGAAGGAGCAGGGCTATGACGTCGTCGGCATTACCCTGCAGCTTTATGATCACGGTGTCGCCGTTCAGAAAAAAGGCAGTTGCTGTGCGGGGCAGGATATCCACGATGCGCGCCGCGTGTCTGAAGCGCTGGGCATCCCGCACTATGTGCTGGATTATGAAAGCCGCTTCAAGAACCAAGTGATGGAAGAGTTCGCTGACAGCTATATCAAGGGCGAGACACCAATCCCTTGTGTGCGCTGTAACCAGACTGTGAAGTTCAAGGACCTTCTTGATACCGCGCGCGACCTGGGCGCGGACTGCATGGCCACCGGCCATTATGTCCAGCGTGTTGTGGGCGCGGACGGTAAAGCCCAACTGGTGCGCGGGGTGGATAGTGGCAAGGACCAAAGCTACTTCCTGTTCGCGACCACCCAGGAGCAGATGGATTTCCTGCGTTTTCCCCTTGGCCATATGGACAAGGAGCAGACGCGGATCGAGGCCGAGCGCTTCGGCCTGACCGTTGCGGACAAGCCGGACAGCCAGGATATCTGCTTTGTGCCCGAAGGGCGGTACGTGGATGTGATCGAACGGCTGCGCCCCGGCGCGCTTGAGCCCGGCGATATTGTGGACATCGACGGCAATGTGATCGGCACCCATGAGGGTATTGTCAAATACACCATCGGCCAGCGCCGCGGCCTGGGTATCGGCGGCTTTGAGGATCCCATCTATGTGGTCAAGCTGAATGCCGAGAAAAAGCAGGTGATCGTGGGCCCCAAGGAAGCGCTGCTCACCACAGAGATTGGTGTCAAGGATGTGAACTGGATTGGCGAAGACGTGCCAGCCGAAGGGCTTGCCGTTATTGCCAAAATCCGCTCCACGCGTCCTGGTGTGCCGGCGAAAATCTTCCTCGAGGGTGGCCGCGCCCGCGTGCTTCTTGATGAGCCTGAGGCTGGCGTATCGCCTGGCCAGGCCGCCGTTTTCTATGACGGTGACCGCGTGCTGGGCGGTGGCTGGATCGACAGTGCCACAAGCGCCGACCCCCGCTTAGCTGCCGCCTGATCCCCAAAAAAAAGGAAAAGCCCCCGACCGATAAGTCAGGGGCTTTTAACTTCATGATTTAGCAAGCTTATTCCGCAGCCTGCAGCACCGCTTCAGGGTGGTGGAAGCGCTTCATCATCTTGTCCCGCTTTTTCGGGTGGATGTAGGCTTTGGTCATGTCATAGCCGTGCTGTTCGGCGACACGCTTGTCCATGACGGCGAACCAGATGGGCGGGTTCCAAGCGGCCATAAACATGGTGAAATAACCAGCCGGCAGCTGCGGCGCTGTTTCAAAGTGCCGCAAGCACTGATACGGGCGTTCCGCGTGGGCGTGGTGATCCGAGTGCCGCTGCAGGTGATACAGCATCACATTCGAGATGATATGATTGGCGTTCCAGCTGTGATGTGGTTGAACACGCTCGTATTTTCCGTCGTCGCGCTTGGGGCGCATCAATCCGTAATGCTCAATATAGTTGGCGGATGACAGCATCAGGTTGGAGAGAAGCGCGCCCACAAGCAGATACGGCAGCACGATCCAGCCAAGCCAGAGCACGAAGGCTGCATACATGCCAAGGGTGATCAGTGTGTTCAGAAACACTTCGTTTTCCAGGCTGAAGGCGGACTTGCCCTTGCGGCCAAGGCGCGTCTTCTCGATCCTCCAGGCGCGTTTGAAGCCGCCAGGAAGTTCATGCAAAACAAAGGCATAGAAGCTTTCGCCCATCATGGCGGTGGCGCTGTCCTCGGGGGTGGCGACCTGCACATGGTGGCCCAGGTTATGCTCGATCCGGAAGTGGCCCATGCCGCACAGGCACAGGAGGAAACGCGCCACATTGATGGAGGTTTTATCCCGCCGGTGGCCAACCTCATGCGCGGTATTCAGCGCCCCCGCTCCCATCAGGCCGTTGGCGACCGTCACGGCAATATAAGCAGTGAGCGAGAGTTCCATGTTGGCCACATACCAGGCACCCACAACCCACACCAGATAGGCGGCGGGGAGGGCGGCAAAGGCAGACCAGCGATAGAATGGGTCGTCGCGCAAGTGCGGGATGGCCTCCCGTGGCGGGTTCGACGTATCTTCGCCGAACGCCATTTCGATAATCGGAATAAGGATATAGAAGAAAATCGGCGACAGCCACAGCACCGCCTCATGCCCCGTCTGGGCAAAAAGATACCAGCTGATCAGCGGGATGGCGGTCAAAAGAACCGGCAGCGGCCACAGATACCTTTTGGTGTCGCGCCACTCGGCGCCAGCAGTTTCAGCAGACATTGATCTCTCCCTCATGTCCCATTTGCCCGCATCCTCTCATTTATTGATAATATTGTCAATAGTGCTTAGCGTCTTCAGAAAAAGGGCACACAAAGGGCACACCCATAGGGCCCATTTAGGTACAGTTTTCTGCGGTTCATGGATGGGCACAACCGCATGTGCCCAGGATGTGCGTGTGCCCTTCCGTGTGCCCAGCCTGCCGCCACGGCCGACCCCGCCAACTTTGCCGCTTGATCCCGCCCCCGTGCGCCGGGTAGAAAAGGGAAGGGGTTAAAAGGGCCATGTATGAGTGACCGACAGAAAGATACGCAGAAGCGCACCCGGTTGAACCCGGAGGAAAGACGCCGTCAGCTTCTGGACGCAGCGGTGGAGCTGTTTGCCGAACGCGGCATTGGCGAAGCCAAGCACGCGGACATCGCCAAACGCACCGGCGTGTCGGTTGCTACCACCTTTGTCTATTTCCCGACCCGCGAAGCACTGATCGACGCGGTCCTTGAGGACGTGGCGGAAAAGAACCTGGCCATCTTTGGCGAGGTGGACCCCACGGGCCTTTCGCCCGCCGACCTTCTGAAGGCGCTGGCGGAACATGCCACCAGCCGGGTGGACGAACAGCGCGCCTACGCGCAGGTGTGGCTGAACTGGTCTATGAACTTCGCCCCACACATCCGCGAAAAATTCCTCGAGTGCCAGAATATCGTGCTCGACAACCTCACCGCCATCCTCGACGCCGCCACCCCAGGCCGCCAGAAAGGCCGCGGCGCGCGCGATGATGCGCGTATCCTGCTGGCCGCAAGCCAGATGCTGACCGTGATGAAGCTGGACGGCATTTCAAAAGAACGCCGCGACCGCTTTACCGAACACACCATCGACGTGGTCTTGGCTTATACTGGTGAGAAGTAGGGCGCTTTCGACCTATTCCGCTTGAAAAACTCTTTTTGAATGCTGCTTCAGGCTCTGATCCGCTTGTTTCTGTATGAAGCGGAAGGACCAGGCGATGATGGGTCGGCAGGTGAGTGATCAGAAGCCGCTGTTCCATGCCTTTGGCGTCCGCTCAGGGCGGGGGCTGTGCGAGGCAGTCCGGCTCAATCTGGCCTACCGCTGGTTCTACCGTCTGCCCCATTCGGAATGTCAGCGTCTTGTCAGCTTGTATGGTGTATAAAAAGGCCATGCGTATAGAAACTGCGATACTTGCGGGATGGATTGGCCTTGTGGCAGCGACAGCTGCTGTAAGCGATGACGACCATCATCATGACAGGAAGGTGGACCACCTGGTGGCGCGTTCTGCGTTGCAGCGCGGCGAGATTATGCCGCTTGAGAAGATTCTGTCCGTTGTTGGCCCACAATTGAAAGACGAAATCGTCGGCATCAAGTTCGAGATGCACCACGAACGCTGGTACTATGAATTCCGCACCGTGGATGAAGCCGGTCATCTGCATTATATCCATGCAAACGCGAAGACCGCCAAGATCGAGACCGTGGAGAACCATCCATGAAAGTGCTGCTGGTGGAAGATGACGGTCGCATCGCGGAGGATGTCAGGGCTGCCCTTTTAGGGGCGGGCTATGTGGTCGATGTTGCACAAGACGGCGAAGAAGCCTGGTTTCAGGGCGATGTAGAAGATTACGATGCCGTCGTCCTTGACCTTGGCTTGCCCAAGATGGACGGCATTGCGGTGCTGAAGCGTTGGCGCGAAGGCGGCCGAAGCATGCCGGTTCTGGTGCTGACAGCCCGCGGAAGCTGGGGTGAACGCGTTGAAGGCATTGATGCGGGGGCCGACGATTACCTGCCAAAGCCGTTCCAGATGCCCGAGCTGCTGGCGCGCCTCAGGGCCATCGTACGCCGGTCTGCCGGGCAGGCCTCACCGGTCCTCAGCATTGGGCCGGTATCGCTGGATACCCGAAAGATGTCTGTTGAAGTGGCCGGCAAGGATATCAATTTGACGGCACAGGAATACAGGCTTCTGGCTTACCTGATGCATCATGCGGGCCGCGTTGTCACGGCGGTGGAGCTGATAGACCACCTATATAGCGGTGACACAGACCGGGCGGAAAATTCCATTGAAGTGCTTGTGGGCCGCGTCAGGCGCAAGCTGGGCGTAAAGCTGATCAACACAAGGCGTGGGTTTGGCTATCTGATTGACGAGGCACAGATATGATCGTGCGCTCGCTCAGGCTCAGGCTGCTGTTGTCGGCTACAGGCGCGATTGTGGTTGCGCTTGTGCTTGCGGGCTTTGGCCTGACGGCCTTGTTCGATCGCCATGTGGAACGCCGTATTCAGGGCGAACTGGCCACCTATCTGCAGCAATTGTCCGGCGGGATAGAGTTCGCGCCGGATGGCAGCTTTTCCGTTGGTGTGCCGATGGCCGATCCGCGGTTTGACGTCACCTTCAGCGGCCTCTACTGGCAGGTGGAAGAAGACGAAAAGGGGCTCGCGATCCACTCGCGGTCCCTGTGGGATACCCGGATTGCGCTGCCGACAGATCCGTTGCAGGTAGGCATCATCCACCATCATCTGTTGGCTGGGCCGGGTGGCGCCACCTTGATGGTGCAGGAGCGCCGCATCCTGTTTCCTACCCAGGAAGGTGACCGTTCGCTCCGTATCGCTGTGGCCCTTGACCGGGCAGACCTAGATGCCGCCCGTGATGCCTTTGCGGGTGATCTTGTCCCGTCGCTCAGCCTTCTGGGGCTGGTGCTGATACTGGCTGTATGGTTCCAGGTCAGCATGGGGCTGCGCCCTTTGGACGCCATTCGGCAAGGTGTAAACGCGGTTCGCAACGGCAGGGAAAGCCGCCTGCCAGGCAACCAGCTGTCAGAAGTCATGCCGCTGGTCGATGAAGTGAATGACCTCCTGGAAAATCAGGAGAGAGCGGTAGAACGTGCCCGCAGGCGGGCAGGGGACCTTGCCCACGGTCTGAAGACACCCCTGACCATTTTGCAAAGCGATGCCGGGCGGCTTCGGGCCAAAGGCGAAACCAAGCTGGCAGAAGAAATTGAAGGCCTGATTGAGACCATGCGCCGCCATGTTGACCGGGAGCTGGCCCGGGTTCGCTTGTCGGAAAAAGGCGCAGGGCAAGGTCAGGAAACCTGCCTGGGAACCATGGTGGAAAAAATAGTTCGTACGATTGGTAGAGCCCCCCAAGGCAAGGTCAGCCGGTGGTCAGTGGATATCCCCACCGACCTTTATGTCCGAATGGACGACGGTGACCTTGCCGAACTGGTGGGCAACCTGATCGATAATGCAGCGCGTTGGGCCGAAAGCGCGGTGACCGTCCGGAGTGAGATTGGCGCCCCGGATGGGCCTGTCATTCTATTTGTCGAAGACGACGGTCCCGGCGTCTCTGAAGCAGACCTGGGCAAGCTTGGCAGTCGCGGCACGCGGCTTGATGAGCAGGTGCCCGGAAACGGCCTTGGTCTGGCAATTGTACGGGACATTTTGGCGGCATATGGCGGCGACATTTCTTTTGCCAACAAACCGGAAGGCGGCCTTCAGGTGCGGCTCACCCTGCCTGCCAGCACCTCTGCAGATCACTGAAACAAGGTTTTGAAAAGGACGAGTATGATGGTTCGACATTTTACGACGGTTGCTGCGCTTTCTTTGGCGCTTGCAGTAGCGCCCGCGGTTTCCGCCGAAGGTGGCCAGATTGCCCTCAGCAAAACCCAGGAAGTACACCTTGGTGTGCGCACCGGGGGCGTAGAGGCTGCAAGCCGGCAGGCGCTTGTGGTTGTGCCTGGGCGGGTGACAACCCCTCTGGATGCTCGGCTGACCGTGGCGGCCCCGTTCGCCGGTGTTGTTCAGGCCATTCATGTCCTTGAAGGCGGGGACGTGAAGGCGGGCGACGTTTTGCTGACAATCACCAGCAACGACTTTCTTGAGGCACAAACCCGGCATGCACAGGCACAGGCCGATTACCGTGCCATGAAGGCGTCGGCCGACCGGCTGAAAACCTTGTCTGAGGAAGGGGTTGTCGCAGCTGCCAAGGCTGAGGTTGCAGAAGCAGACGCTGCGCGGGCAAAGGCGGAACTTGCGGCGGCGCGGCGGTTGCTTGACCGGGCGAAGCCGGTGTCCGGGCAGAAGGGGGTCTACAGCCTCATCGCCACGAAAGACGCGACCATAGCGCAACTGGATGTCATGCCCGGTGAAATGATCCATTCCCTTGATGGCGCAGTGGTGCTTGAAAGCGCCGGTGCCTTGTGGGTGGAAGCAGAGCTGCCATCGCGGTTTCTTGGCCAGACAACCACCGGCGAGAAGGTCACGCTGCAGCCTTCCGGTGCAGTAGCCAAAATTATCGCCATCGGGCGCACCGTCGACCCGCAAAGCCGATCGGTTACCGTGCGGGCGCAGCTGGAGGCCAACGACGGCTTGCATCCGGGGCAGAGCGTACAGGTAACCATCTTTGGTGGCGTGGAAGGCGGTGCCTTGTCTGTGCCCAGGGATGCAGTTGTGCGGTTTTCCGGTGGTGACGTTGTTTTTGTGGCCGAAGCTGGCGGATACCGAATTGTTCCTGTCACTGTTCTGTCCCGCGGCTCTGACAAAGCCATTGTCCGCGGTGCGCTATCGAAAGGCGCCAAGGTGGCCGTCAGCGCCCTGACAGAACTGAAAGCCCTCGCGCTGGAGGGTGAGTGATCATGTTGAACAGGATCATCGAGTTTTCGTTAACGCAGCGCCTGCTGGTGGTGGTGCTTGCCCTGATGCTGGGCGTGGCGGGAAGCTTTGCCTTCCTGAAGCTGCCAATTGACGCTTTCCCCGATATTTCGCCAACCCAGGTGAAAGTGATCCTGAAGGCGCCAGGCATGACGCCGGAAGAGGTGGAGCAGCGCATCAATGTGCCGCTTGAGATGGAACTGTTGGGTATTCCGGGGCAGACAATCCTGCGTTCGGTGGCCAAATATGCCATTGCCGACATCACGCTGGATTTTGAAGAGGGCACCGATGTTTACTGGGCGCGTCAACAGGTATCTGAGCGGCTTTCCGGCGTTATGGAGGTGCTGCCTGATACGGTTTCCGGTGGGCTTGCACCCATTTCCACGCCGCTGTCGGACGTGTTCATGTTCACCGTCGAAGGCGGCAACCTGACACTTGATGAACGCCGCACCTTGCTGGACTGGACAATCCGCCCGGCGCTGCGCGTTTTGCCGGGTGTCGCCGATGTGAACGCCCTTGGCGGCCGGGTGAAAACCTTTGAAGTTGTGCCTGATCCCATCGCCTTGCTGGATGCCGGGCTATCCATTTCCGACCTGCGGGCCGCCATTGGCGCCAGCAACAGCAATGATGGTGCAGGCCGGCTGAATGACGGGGAAGAAAACCTGATCGTGCGGACGGTTGGTGCCGCACGGACGCTGGATGATTTCCGTCAGATTGTTGTTGTGGCGGATGAAAGTCGCACGCTCAGGCTTGCTGATGTGGCGGACGTGCGTTTTGGCGCGCTAACCCGTTACGGTGCTGTTACCAAGGACGGCAAGGAAGAGGCCGTGCAAGGCCTGGTGATCGCCCTTCGCGGTGCGGACGCCCGGGCGGTGGTTGACGGTGTGAAAAGCCGCCTTGAAGAACTGAATCCAAGCCTGCCTGAAGGGGTGGAGATCAAGGCGTTCTATGACCGATCAACCCTGATCGAGAAGGCTGTGGGCACGGTCTCGAAGGCGCTTCTTGAGGCGACGGTTCTTGTTGTCATCCTGCTGTTCCTGTTCCTTGGCAATGTACGGGCTGCCCTTGTGGTGGCTGTGACATTGCCGTTTGCGGCCCTGATCACCTTTGTGATGATGCAGTATTTTGGCCTGACCGCGAACCTGATGAGCCTGGGTGGCTTGGCGATTGCTATCGGCATGCTGGTGGACGCCGCGGTGGTGGTGGTGGAAAACACGGTTGAACACCTGGCGCACCATAAGGCAGACGCAAAAGTGCCCATGCTGCACCGGGTTTACCGGGCAGCCAGCGAAGTGGCGGTGCCTGTGGCATCGGGTATCCTGATCATCTGCCTTGTGTTCCTGCCGCTTTTGTCGCTTCAGGGGCTTGAAGGCAAACTGTTCGCGCCTGTCGCGCTGACCATCGTTTTCGCGCTTTCCGGGTCGCTGATCCTGTCGCTGACCCTTATTCCCGTTCTGTCGTCCGCTGCACTCAAGGCGGGTGCTCATGCTGATCCGTGGCTGATGCGCAAGATCGCCCCCGTTTACAAGCGGCTGTTGGGCCGGGCGCTCGATAAGCCCCTGCCGGTTTTTGGCATGGCCGGGGCAGGCCTTGCTGCCGCCGCCGCCGCTTATGTGTTGGTGGGTAAAACCTTTATGCCGACAATGGATGAAGGCGCGATCCTGCTGCAGTTGGCGCAGCTGCCATCCGTGAATGTTGAACACAGCACGGAAGGGGATCTGGCGGTCCAGCGCGCGATCCTCAATGAGGTGCCTGAAGTTGAAAGCGTCATTGCCCGCTTGGGGTCCGACGAGATCGGCCTTGACCCCATGGGGCTGAATGAGACGGACAGTTTCCTGGTTCTGAAACCGAAAGAAGAGTGGCGCCATGCGGACAAGGCCTGGCTGACCGACCAGATCAGGGCGGTGATGGATAACTTCCCGGGCATCGATTTCGCCTTCACGCAGCCGATCGAAATGCGTGTTTCCGAGATGCTGACCGGTAGCCGCGGTGACCTTGCCATCAAAATCTTCGGCCCGGACCTTGAGGAACTGGGGCGGCTGAGCGACCAGATCCAGAAAACTGTCGCAGGTATCGACGGCGCGGCAGAGGTTATCTCTGTTGCCAGCGACACGGTGCAGTATCTGCAGGTGGATATCGACCGGCTGGCGACGGGCCGCGTTGGCTTGCAACTGACCGACGTTCAGGAAGAATTGCGCGCCCAGCTTGAAGGTGTCAGCGCCGGATATGTGGCAGAACAAAACCGCCGTATCCCCATCGTGATCAAAGGCGGGGATGAGCTCCGCAACCGCGCCGAGATGTTCGCCGACTATCAGATGCCAACGCCGGACGGAGGCCGTGCGCGTCTGAGCGACATCGCCCACATTGGCATGCCGGAAGGGGCGGTGAAAGTGGACCGCGAAAACGCGTCCCGGTATGCCGTTATTCAGGCCTATGTCTCAGGCCGGGACCTTGTCGGCTTCGTGGAAGATGCCCAGGCAGCCGTTGCGGCCACTGTGACATTGCCTGCAGGCTACCGGCTTGTGTGGGGCGGCCAGTTCGAAAACCAGAAGCGGGCGGCAGAACGGCTTGGCGTTGTTGTACCGCTTGCCCTTGCGCTGATTTTCTTCGTGTTGTTCGCAACCTTCCGGTCTGTCCGGCAGTCGCTTCTCATCCTGGCGAACATCCCGTTTGCGCTTATCGGCGGCGTTCTGACGCTGTGGCTGTCGGGCGAGTTCCTGTCGGTTCCCGCGTCGGTGGGCTTCATTGCCCTTCTGGGGATTGCGGTGCTGAACGGCCTCGTGCTGGTGGCGCACTTCAATCAGTTGATGGCGTCCGGGCTGGATATCCACTCTGTGGTGTTTGAAGGCGCCCAGCGGCGTTTGCGCCCGGTGTTGATGACAGCCAGCATTACGGCTTTTGGCCTGGTGCCGCTCTTGTTCGCAACGGGGCCGGGTTCGGAAATTCAGAAGCCGCTGGCGATCGTCGTGATTGGCGGGCTTGTCAGCTCCACCCTCTTGACGCTTTTCCTTCTGCCAATCCTGTTCCGCCGTTTTGGAGGAGAGCCTGAAGCCCAACAAATCAGTGGGAGCGCTATGTGATGAAAACCCTATGTAAATTGGTCATCGTCTGCCCACGGGAAGTGGCGGAGGACATTGTTGAGGCCTTTCTTGAAGCGTCTCCCGAATTTCCGGGGTTCACATCATTTGACGTGCAGGGGCACGGCCATGGCTTTGCTTCCGCTTCCACGCATGAGCAGGTGCGCGGCCACGTGGCCCGCAAGTGCATCTGGATGGTGCTGCCTGAAGGCGACGTCAAGCGCGCCATCGATGCCGTCAAAAGGGGGACAAGCAATCCTCATGTCACCCACTGGGTGGAACCCGTTACCGAAGCCGGGAGTCTGACGCCATGATCAAGACATACATAGCTGCCGTTGCTGTTCTGGCGGTGGGCGGTACCACAAGTGCCGCTGACAATTTCCTGCCGCAAACGGATGTCGCCCTGGAGGCAATCAGTGCGCACCCTGTTGTTGCCACGGCAGAGGCCCGCCTGGCGGAAGCGGCGGCTGAAGCACGGGTCCGCAGGGCAGGCGAGCATGATTTCCTTGTGACGGGAAGCTATATCCGCCGCGACGTCCGGGGCGAAGGAACCTACGGCGAGTGGGACAGCACGATCAGTCGGGCGATCCGTTTGCCGGGGAAGGCCAAAGCTGACAGGAACATCGGGGCGCTTGGCATCGAGGTTGCCGAAAACGCGCGCGATGATGCCCGACACCAGGTGGCACTTTTGTTGAAGGACTATTGGTTCGAATGGCTGGAGGCCGGCGCGGCGCAGCGGATTGAGCAGGCGAGCGTGGAAACCTACCGCCGCGAGCTCAAGGCGGTGGAACGCCAGTATGAACTCAAGGAAGCAGCGTTGCTGGAAGTAGAAGGTGTGCGTTCTGCGCTGGCTGCCGCAGAAGTGGCCCTGCAAATGAGCGCGGCCAGAAAGCTTGAGGCCGAGCGGGCCATCGGCACCATGTTTCCGACCATGGTTTTGCCAGCCCAGGCGCTGGATATTGGCGCCCCTGCGGCTACGGAATACAGCTTTGACGCCTGGAAAGACCTTATCCTTACCCGTAGCCACGAACTCCAGATGGCGAAGAAATACGCGGAACAGCAGCTGGCCTTGGCCCGCCGCGGACGACTGGACAAGCTGGCCGATCCAACGGTTGGCGTTCGCTTTTTCAGCGAACGGGGCGGCGAGGAACAGGGCGTAGGCCTTCTTTTTTCCATGCCCATCGGCACAAGCCGCCGAAGCGCCAAGAGTGACGCCCAGCGCGCCCGTGCCCTTGCCGCGGAAGCGCAGGCACGGCAGGTTCAGTTGATGATCGAAGAGGTGGCCGACCGGGACATCACCCGCGCTGAAGCCGGGCTGGCTGTGTGGCAGCAGGCCGCCGCTGCAGTGGCGGCGAGCGAGCAGGTTGTCTCCCGCGTTCGGCGGGCTGTTGATCTTGGTGAACGCGATCTGGTGGAACTATTGCGTGCGCTGAACGCCCATCATGATCTGCTGCGCCAGGAAGCGGCAGCCCGTATTGGCGCGCACGATGCGATTACCCAGCTTCGGATTGATTCCCATGAAATCTGGGTGACGACGCATCACGACCACGAAGATCACGACGATTAAGCGACAAGCATAGGCCGGGCGGTTCATGTGGGCATGAAACGTCTGCAATTCGCCAGAAGGGGCCAGTGGTCAGACAGGCGTGACAACCTTCTGGCTGGAATGCCTGCATTTGACATTGGCTTGTGTTCTATTCTTTTTCTCTTGCCAGCTGGGGCAATAGGTTTGGGAATGGGCCATGGTGCATTCATGAGCTTTGAGGGAAAGCTTCAGTGCCGTCGCACCCTGTGTTTCATTTGCGGCCTATACCTGACGCTCCCTCTCCTGGCGGTATTGTCTGGGGGTCAGGCCTGTGATCGCTTTGAAGGCGCGGGTGAAAGGACCGACTGAGGCGAAGCCGCTATCGAGGCCGATGGCCAGGATGGATGTTTTGCGGTGCTCCGGGTTCGCCAGCAGGGTGCGGGCATGGTCGATGCGCAGCATGTTGACATACTGGTTGAAGTTTGTGGCCCCCAGCTCCGTGCGGATCGCCTTGCTGATCAGATATTCGGGCGTGTCCAGCTCGCGCGCGATGTCCGCAACCTTGAGGTTTTCCTGAAGGTAAAGCGCCTGCCCGACGACGAGCCCGGTGATCTGCCGGGCGAGCGGCGACAGTCCGGCATGAACGCCCTCTGCGCCGACCGCTTCGGCGGCTTCACTGCCCAGCGTGTCGTTGTCGCCCGGGCGGGGGCCAGCCAGTTTGCCTGTGATGAAGTCCAGATGGCTGGTGTATTTCCAAAGCAAGAGGACTTGCGTGTTCACCATGACCAGAAGGGTGATGGCGGAAATGATATATTCAAGCGCCTGGGCGTTGTCGGCGAGCAGGCCTTCGGCAACCTTGCTGCCGACCAGCGCGAAAACAAACACGGACAGGAACAGCAGGCGCTGCGCCTTGCCTTCAAGGCTGTCCTTGCCGAAGCCGCGGCAGCCTTCCCAGAAGGTCAGCACCAGAATGCAGGACGACAAGAGGACCGTCAGTTCAACCAGAATGTAGCGGATGAAGCCATGTGGCGCGGGGGTGAAAAAGTCCATGCCCTTGAGGAACATATAGAGCTGGTTCAGCGCCACCAGAAGCGCGATGGCGACGGCGACATACAGGTGCTGCACCTTGATCGCGTCCCGCCGCCGGAAGAAGGCCCGGCTGAATAGCCAGTAGGCGTTGCAGGTGGCGCTGGCGCCAATGCCGATCAGATACTGGTAGGCCCCGATGCTGGAGGCGGACAGGTGCTTGACCATCAGGAAGGCGATCGACGCGCAGAACAGGGCGAACAGCATGCGCGGACGGTTCGGCCTGGCGCGCGCCGCCAAGACATGCATCAGCGCCAGCCCGGTGCTGAGCACAAGCAACACAATTGTCAGAACCGTCAAAGATGTCATCGCACGTCCACGCCCGCCACTTTTACTCATCCTTTGGTGCCAGATTTCCCTCAGGCCTGTCTGCCACCCATCGGCTTATATAGCCATAAATTTAAAAAACTCTGGCCGAATTTCAAATTCGGCGCGAATTCGCAAAACAAAATCCATATCTACACTCTGCCATATGAGTCGGAGCCGCCGCTGACGGTAGGCGAAGACGCCAAATGGCACAAAACGACAAAGCGAGAGAGCTGTCATTAACAATCATAAGAGTAGACAGAGAGGATAGAGATATGACCACAGAGGTAAAGGGCGCCCACCCGCTTTTGGCGCCCGCCTTCGCGAGGAAGGCGATTGATGCATCGGCGAAAGTCTGGTTTGGGGCTGCGCTTGTCGGGCAGGCGATCTTTTCATATTACATCGTGGCCTTTTATTATGTGGCCACCGCCGATGGGGACATCGCGCGGTTCAACCATGTGATGCCCGCGGGCTATATTGAAGGCGATACAGTGGGCAACATTGCCGTTGTCGGGCACGTATTGTTCGCCGCCATCATCACCTTCGGGGGATTGATGCAGCTTATCCCCGCCCTGCGTGCGAAGTTCCCGGGCCTGCACCGCTGGAACGGCAGGCTTTATATCCTGACCGCCCTGATCATGAGCCTGAGCGGCGCCATCATGGTCCTCACCCGCAGCGACAAGGTTGTGGGAGATATGTTCGCGCACACCGCGCTCATGATCAACGGCGGCATTATTGTTGCCTGCGCGATCCTGGCATTCAAGATGGCGCGGCGGCGGCAGTTCGCCCAGCACCGGGTGTGGGCGCTGCGCCTGTTTGTGGCCGTAAGCGGCGTGTGGTTCTTCCGCATCGGCTTCATGGCCTGGATGATGTTCCATGGGCGGCCTGTCGGCTTTGACCCCGCAAGCTTCACCGGCCCGTTCCTGACGGTGCTGCAGACGCTGGTTTACATCCTGCCGCTGGCGGTGCTGGAAATTTACCTGCGCGCCAAGGCCAAGGGGACCTCGGGCCAGAAGCTGGCGACGGCGGGGGGTATCCTGCTGCTGTCGCTGGTCATGATGTGGGGCATTTTCGGCGCCACCATGGGCATGTGGCTGCCGCGTCTGTAGCGCTCCACTCATGTCAGCAACACAGAGGGGCCGAGGCAGCGGCGTGGCGCCACGGCTCATCGCCTCTCCTCAAAGGGGCGTTGCGGCTGACGGGCTGAATTGCATGGCGTAAGAACCGGAATCTGGTGCAACAGGGCGTTGCGCTGGAGGGGTTCCTGGAAGGGGGGTGTGACCCACCGGGGTGGGTCACAGGTATCTCGGCTTACTGCCTAGAAATTATAGGAGAAAGAAGCAAACCACTGCCGCTTGCGGGCATAGGCGATTTCCGCGTAACCGGAGCCGGAACCCAGCGATGAGTTACCCGCAATCGGGTACAGCTTGTTGGTCAGGTTGTTGATGCCGAAAGCGAACTTCCACTTTTCATCAACTGGCTCGATCGCGACCGATGCGTTCACGAGTGTACGGCCATTCTGCTGGGCTACTTCCTCGGTGTTGACGGCATCAAAGTAGGTCTTGCTTTGATAGTTCAGGTCAACACGCGGCGTGATGGTCAGGTCAGAATTATTGGGTTCAATCAGATACCCGACGCCCACATTGCCCTGCCATTTTGGTGCAAACGGCAGCCTGTTGCCTGCTTCAACGCCTGTGGCGGCGCCAGCGAAGGTAACGACCTCATCGATCGTGGCGTCAAGATAGCCGATACCGGCGTCAACGATCAGCTTGTCGGTAGCAACCCACGTCATCTCCAGTTCAAAACCGTCGTTCGAGGCCTTGCCCGCGTTCAGGATGAAGGGGGCCACGCCAAAGCGGTAGATCAGCTGCAGGTCCTTGTAGTCGGTGGAGAAGATCGCACCGTTCAGCCGGACAGAATTGTCAGCCAGGTCCATCTTGAAGCCGATTTCATAGTTGGTGGCCGTTTCCTCGGCAAACGGGTGGATGATTTCCAGAAGGGCGAGCTGCTCTGGGGTTTCGTTGAAGTTGGTGTTGAAGTGGCTGTTCCAGCCGCCGCTTTTGAAGCCTTCGGAATAGCTGGCGTACGTCATGACATTGTCATTCCAGCGGTAAGCAACGTTGGCGGAGATGTTGAAGGCTTCGAACTTCTGCGAATATTTCTGAACGTCGATATATTTGTCGTCAGGGTTCGAATAGGCGAACTGATCCGGCGTGGAGCCCTTGTCCTCAGACGTATAGCGGCCACCAACCGTTACACTCAACTGGTCTGTTACGTCGTAGGTCCACTGGGTGAAGGCAGCCCAGTTGCTGTTGTCGGTAATGTTGTTGTCGCTATCGAGCGTGCCGTTCGGGGCAGGCGGAGGCGACAGCACAACGGTGACGATATCGTCGATTTCCTCGTTATAGAAATAGACGCCCGCCACACCGGTCAAACGGTCGGCACTGTAGATGGCCTGGAATTCCTGGCTGAACTGCTTGCCGTCACTTTTATAGTCTGTGTGCAAAATCGGGAAGGGTGTGTTGTCCGCGTCGCGAATACCAGACCAGTCGATGTTGCGGTAGGAAGTGACAGATTTCAGTGTCAGCGCATCCGACGCATCATAGGTAACGTGGAAGGAGGCTCCCCAGTTTTCCAGAAGGCTTTCCAGCGGATTGGTGCCATTGCTGGTGAAGGGGCCATCGTTCCAGAAATCGTTGGCGCAGCGTGGGTCATCAATCAGCGGTGCGTCCTGGCCGAGGTTCGTCATGCCGGGACATCCGGCCGCCAAGCTCACAGTTTTCTGGAAAATCGCACTCTCGTTACTGGCGGCGAACACCAGTGGAGAGCCATTCTCATCAGCCTTGGTATAGTCAAACTGAAGCTTGACTTCGAGGTTGTCAGACGGCGTGAAAACAATCTTGCCTGTCGCGGTGTAGGAGTTGGTGTCACCCAGATCGATGCCGTCAATCGCGCGGTGGACATAGCCGTCCTGGTTGCGCGACCCGAAGGTGAAGCGGGACTTGACTGTTTCCGACAGCGGAACGTCAATCGCCAGGGAGAATTCACGCAGGTTGTCGGTGCCGGCACCTGCCTTGAAGGTTCCGCCGAATTCGTCACCGGGTTCCTGGGTGTTGATCAGGATGGCGCCGCCAATGGTGTTACGGCCGAAAAGTGTGCCCTGTGGTCCGCGCAGAACCTGAACGCCCGCGATGTCGCGGAAGTCCATGGTGCCGCCGACGGACTGGCCCATGTAAACGTCGTCGATATAGATGCCGACGCCCGGGTCAACCGTTGCGGTTGGGTCGGTCTGGCCGATACCGCGAATGAAGACCTGCGAGGAGCTGTTGTTGCCCGCCAGCGGTGCGTTGTTGCTGAACTGCAGGTTGGGGGTCACGTTATCCAGATCATCCGTGCTGAAAATCTGGCGCCTTGCCAGGCCTTCGCCGGTGAATGACGCGACGGAAATTGGTGTTTCCTGAAGGTTTTCTTCAACCTTCCGCGCGGTTACGGTGATTTCCTCCAGCGTGTAGCCTGACTTCTCTTTCTCTTGATCCTGAGCGGATGCAGGAGAGAAGGACACCGTGGCGCATACCAACCCCATGGCGGTGCTGAATTTCAGTGCGTTTTTTCCGACAATCATATCATTGCTCCCTTTAAATTTATCGGAGAAGCGTGTTTGTCGGGAGTGATATTGTTTGCTGTAAGTCAGCCTGGAGTTTTTGTTGTAACTTTAGCTTAGTCGCGCAAAAGAGAATGCCATCTTCCTTGGTTTTCTCAGTTCAGGTGCCGACTTGTCCTTCCCAAAACAATATTGTCCCTGCCTTCCCGAGCAGAAGCAATGATAGGCGCGGCGGGATCGAAGTCTAATTCGTTTTCCACAATTGATATTCCAAAATTATAATCATTATCTATATTACTGATGATATGATTGACCTCCTGAAGGAATAAATATCGAACGCATATTATGTTTTCTGGCAATTTTCAGGCTTGTATGGGTAGCTATCTGTTGGTGTTCAGGATATGCGTAAATTGCAATTAACTATCTTTTTGTGGGGGAGAGGGGTGGTTTTTCGTAGGCGGAGAATCACAAATTCTTATCTAGAACCGCTTTCCAGGAATTCAGCGGTTGGTTAGCTGGCGTGCCGCGCGGGAGGGTTGTGGGTGCGGGGAGGGTGGTTGCTACCCCCCCCGCCATTAGGCTTTTCAGGGA
>JBNKYQ010000025.1:0-17965 GCA_050300975.1 Kordiimonas sp. | reverse complement strand
CCAGGCAATGTCCTGCTGGGTAATAACTTCCCCAGGAGTGACCATCCTGGCCAGCATTGGCACCATGCGCACTTCTTCAAGGCTGCCATTGATCTTGAGCTTCTTCGGCACGGGGCCGCCGGTCGGGATCAACAGCGTGGCGTTGAACCGGTCCATGCGGTCGCTCATGATGAAGCGCTCGACTTCAATGTCGCCAACGCTGGACATGGTCGGCAGGTAAAGGCCGCGGCCGTTGCCGTAGATGGTTACCTGTACCTTCTGGGTCAGGCCCTGCTGGGAGGCGGCGTCCAGAACCAAGTCCGACAGGTCATTGAGGGAGAAGGCGGTGCCATCGCGCTGGATCATCACAGTGCGGATGTAGCTCGGGCGGTCCCATTCCAACTCATAGTCCTTTGCGATCCGGTCAAGGTCGTAGGAGCTCAGCTTCTCGGTTTCGCCGGGTGCTGGCGCCTGCATGACAATTTCTGCGGCCTTGTCGCCCACGTCATCAAACAAGTCCCCAAGCCGGATGACGGTGTCATCGACCTTCGGAGCGACCTTCAGTTCGGCCGCGCCGGCAGGAGCTGCTGTCATCAGCATGGTGCTGAAGGCCAGGGCAGTGATGAGTTTTGTGCTACAGTTCCGCATCATTGCCTCCTATTAGCGCAGGTTGTTGGCGGCCTGGAGCATCTCGTCTGCGGTCTGGATGACCTTGGAGTTCAGCTCGTAGGCGCGCTGCGCCGAAATCATTGAGGTAATTTCACCAACCGCATTGACGTTGGATTGCTCAAGGAAGCCCTGGAACACAGTGCCGTAACCAGCCTGACCGGGGGTTGAAACCGAGGCAGCGCCAGAGGCCTGGCTTTCCATATACATGTTGCCACCGATAGCCTCGAGGCCGACCTCGTTCGGGAAGATCACCAGTTCAAACTGGCCGAGGTTGGCAGGGTTCACCTGGCCGTCCTGCTTCACGAGGAGCTCGCCTTGCTCGTTGATGGTCACATCAATCGCGCCTTGCGGGATTGCCTGCGGGCCCTGTACCAGGAAACCTTCAGGGGTCACAATCTGCCCGTTCTGGTCAACCTGGAAGGAGCCGGCGCGGGTATAGGCGTCCTGGCCATCAGGCAGTTGGACGCGGAAGAAGCCGCGACCGTTGATGGCGACGTCGAACATGTTACCCGTGTTCTGCAGGCTGCCCTGATCTGTGATCCGGTAAACGCCTGCGGTCCGTACGCCTACGCCTACCTGGATGCCGCTTGGGACAACCGTGCCGGCGTCAGACGAGTTTGCGCCAACGCGTTCGATGTTCTGATACAGAAGGTCTTGAAACTCGGCGCGGCCGCGTTTGAAGCCTGTGGTGTTCATGTTAGCAATGTTGTTCGAGATGACGTCGATATTCAACTGCTGGGCCAACATGCCGGTTGCTGCTGTGCTTAGTGCTTTCATGGTTCTATCCTTTCCTCAAAAATGCTGGCTATTTCACTTGAGCCAAGCGACTGAGGGAATCTTTCCGCATCTCTTCAATGCCGCCTGATTGCTTGGTTGCGGCCTCATAGGCCCGCATCACGTCAATCATTTCGACCATGGATTCGATGGGGTTCACATTTGACCCTTCATACGCCTTCTGGCGGATGGTGAATTCGGTCATGTTTTCAGGTGGCTGAGGTGCCTGGTCAGTCTCGTAGAGAGAGTTGCCGCGGCGTTTCATGTTTTGCTCGTTGGCAAAAGACACGACGCCAAGTTTACCTCGTTCGCCATTATTGGTGGATATCGAACCGTCTGTTGCGATGGAAATATCGGTGTCATCGTCATCAAACTGGATCGCCTGGCCATTGTCATCGAGGACCTTCTCGCCTGACAGCAATGTCAAATTGCGGTCGGCATTAAGGGTCATGCGTCCGTTGCGGGTATAGACGGTTTTCCCGTCGCTACCTTCAATCGACAGGTAGGCCCGGCCGTTGATAAAGATATCAAGAGGGTTGCTCGTAGGGATCATTGTCCCTGCTTCCAGGTTCCTGACGACGCCGTGGTCCATAACCGTGGCGATCTTGCCGCCGACAGTGCCGGCCGCGCCTGGAACGTCAATCAAATGTTGACGGAAGACAGATCTTTCTTTGTTGAAGGCTGCCGTCGACATATTTGCGATATTATGTGCGACAACATCCATGCGCCTTTTCAGCGCGCTTCTATGAGCCAACCCGACTAACAGTGCGGTATCCATAACTTTTCTCCTGCATTCGCAGTTTGCTGCTTTGCGCAGTTATCGTTTGCCAGGATAAAAGCATGAACCGTGCCAGAATTATTTATTCAGTTATAACAATGGCTTGTGAGTTTCGTGGGAAAGGTGATGCAGGGCCAAAAGCATGTTTTGCCCACTGAATTTACCTAGGCAGGAAAGAAACGCCGGGTGGCGGGGCAAGAATTTTCACAGCTTTTCCGCCTGTTTTCTTTACGACTGTTTCACGGCTTGTTAACTATGTATAAATAAAGATAAAGTTGAAATGATAACGAATGGGTTCGTCCCATTATCAGGCACTCAAGAGGTATTGATCGCTTATGTCCGACGAAATGGAAGAAGCGCTGGGTGAAGCCGAGCTTGTCGAGGGACTTGAACGGAAGAAGGTCAGTGGCAAGAAGGTTGTCATTATTGTCGTTGGGCTTTTTGTGGCGGCCCTGACCGCCATCGGCGCAGTGACCCTTTTTGGTGGTGGAGACGAAGTCGACCCGGCCGATGAAGCGTTGGAGCATATGGCAGAACAAGCGGCGGCGGAGCGTGAAAGCGCTAAGCTTGAAGAAGATCAGCCCAATGAGAAGCTGAAGCTCTTGTTCGTTGAGTTGCCGGAGCAGCTCTATAACCTCAATACTGGTGGGCAGGGGACAAGCTTCCTGCGCGTGCGCATCGCGCTGGAAATCGACCGCGAGAGCTATAAAGCGGATATCGACGCCAAAATGCCGCGTATCCTTGACGAGTTCAATGCCTATATGCGCGAGCTTCGCCCTGAAGACCTGGCGGGCGCGGCCGGCATTTTCCGTCTTAAGGAAGAATTGTTGATGCGGATCAACCAGGCCGTAGCGCCGACGCGTGTCAAAGATGTGCTGTTCCAGGAGTTCCTGGTTCAGGGTAGTTGATCCCATCAGGGGGCACCCACCTCGGGTGAAAGAGTAAGGTAGAAGATGGCTGACGACGAAGAAATTGACGACGAAGCAGTTGCCGCGGAATGGGCGGCGATGGCTGGCGGCGATGACGACGACGAAAACGCGCCCGACCAGGATGAGATGGCGGCCGAATGGGAAGCCATGGCTGCTGGCGGCGACGACGATGACGACGACAGTTCCGGTCCTTCGCCAGGCCGCGTCCTCGACCAGGACGAGATCGACAGCCTGCTTGGCTTTGACGGAGATGGCGATTCCGGCGAGATGACAGGTATCCACGCGCTGATCAACAGCGCGCTGGTATCCTATGAGCGTCTGCCGATGCTGGATATCATCTTTGACCGTATGGTGCGGATGATGTCCACAAGCCTCAGGAACTTCACGTCTGACAATATTGAGGTCTCGCTCGATAACATTACATCAGTCCGGTTTGGTGATTACCTGAACTCTATCCCACTGCCTGCGATGCTGGCAGTGTTCCGGGCAGAGGAGTGGGACAACTATGGCCTGATGACAATCGACAGTAGCCTGATCTATTCAATCGTGGACGTGCTGCTTGGCGGGCGTCGCGGTACGGCGGCGATGCGGATCGAAGGGCGCCCCTATACCACGATTGAGCAGACGCTTGTTGAGCGGATGATTTCCGTGGTCCTTAAGGATATGTGTGGCGCCTTCGAACCCCTGAGCCCTGTGAACTTCACCTTTGACCGGCTTGAGACCAACCCACGCTTCGCCACCATTGCGCGGCCGCCGAATGCGGCGATTTTGATCAAGCTTCGGGTGGATATGGAAGACCGGGGTGGTCGCCTTGAGGTTCTGTTCCCATACGCAACGCTGGAGCCTGTACGTGAGCTGCTGCTGCAGCGTTTCATGGGCGAGAAATTCGGCCGCGACAGCATCTGGGAAACCCACCTGGCAACAGAACTTTGGCGCGCCGATGTGGACCTGCAGGCGATCATGGATGAAACCACCATGTCGCTCAGGGAAGTGATGAACTTCGAAGTTGGCCAGACCATTCTCTTTAACAAGAGCCCCAACGACGAAGTTGTGCTAAAATGTGGTGAAGTTCCAATGGTCAGCGGTGCCATCGGTCGGGCTGGACAGCATGTGGCCGTGCAGATACGGCAGACGGCCGAGCGTCTTCATGTGGATGATGATCACAACCCTGGAAGTTACTGATGCAGATCGGACCTGAAATGATTGTTGATGGTATTCTGGCAATTCTGCTGATTGCAGCGATTGTTGTGTCCAGCGTTGTATACCATCGGCTGTCCACCATTCGGGAAGGGCAGGAACAGTTGCGCCAGTTGGTCGACAGTCTCAACAATGCCGTGGTCGATGCTCAGCGTAGTGTCGGTAATATTCGCCAGGCTGCATTGGATGCAGATGAGAAGCTCGGGTCCCAGATCAAACGGGCCAGGAGCATGGCAGAAGAATTGAGCATGATCACTGAAGCTGGCAACAATCTTGCAGATAGGATTGAGCAGGGATTGACAGGCGAAAGAGCGCCGGCGTCAAGTAAAGCTGCTGCTGAATCCGCTGAGCCGAAGGCTAACAAGAAACAGCAGCAGGAAATTTTGGCCGCACTGCGTGAAGCACGTTGATGCGGCTGGTGTATGAGTGAGAGGCAGTAACATGAGTGGTGCGATATACAGTCGGGTTCGCTTATTCCCATTGCTTATATTGTTTGCCGTGGTCGCGCTAGGCCTGCGGGGAATCAGCCTGTACGCAGGGTATGACCTGATGGTTGCCGCTGCCCAGGACCAGGGCGAAGCCCGGCAGGATACAGGCCAAGCCAGCGCTGAAAACGCAGCCGAGCCTAATGACGCAACTGCCACAGCTGCCGCGACACCACCGCAAATCATTGGCCTGCCCAGCACTGAAGAAATGGAGCTGATTACCCAGCTCAGGCAGCGCCGCGAGGACCTTGACGCGCGCGAGCAGCAGATTGATCTTCAGGAACAACTGCTGGCAAGCACTGAAAAGCGGATCAATGACAAGATTGGTCAGCTGCAGGAACTTGAAGTCCAGATCAAGAAACACCTGCGCCTTTTTGAAGAGGTGGAGAAAAAGCAGCTGGATGCCATTGTTGAAGTTTACGAGAAGATGAAACCGAAGGATGCAGCCCCCCGCTTTGAGGCGTTGGCGCTGCAGACACAGGTTGACCTCGTAACCCGAATGAAACCGGCAAAGGTTGCTGCCCTGATGGAAAATATGTCGCCTCAAAAGGCATCTATTTTGACGACAGAACTTGCAACGCAGGTACAGCCGCCGAGCTTTGAAGAAGTTCGCGGCGGGGGACGCTAAAGGGAGGGGCGGCATATGGGAGTAGCCGCCTTTCTTAAATTTATGTGGGGCCAGGAGTAGCGGAATGGGAAAACAGGCAACGGTTGTGAGTTTGGAAGATCGTGCAGCGTCGCTTCGAGAAGATCGTGGTGACAATATCGCCATTGATGAAATAACCAATGTGGTAGGAAGCTTGGTGCGCGGCACCACGCATGATGATGAAATTGATCGCGTGGCGTCTGAACTGCGCGAGCTCCTCAACTATATCAGCGCCGCCAAGAGTGAACTTGTAGAGATGCAGCCCAAGTCACTGTCTAACCGCGACATCCCTGACGCGGGCGAGCAACTGGATGCCATTGTCAAATCCACCGAGGATGCAGCGGAAGCCATTATGGACGCCGCCGATTCTGTGGGACAAATCGCCGACGAACTTGACGATGAAGTGGGTGGCCGGCTGGCACAGATTTCAACTGACCTGTTCCAGGCCTCTAGCTTCCAGGACTTGACAGGGCAGCGGATCACCAAGGTTACCCGGACTTTGGCGCACCTGGAAGAGCGGTTGAACGCTCTTGCGGACGCCATCGGGGACGATTATGTCGCCCCTGACCCTGAAGAGGAAATTGAGCGGGACGACGAAGGAATCGTTCAGGACGAAACCGACCTGTTGCATGGCCCGCAGCTAGAAGGTGAGGGCAACAGTCAGGCTGAAATCGATGCGATTTTGGCAAGCTTCGACTGACCCGGGGCAAAGCTAGAGACCCTATGTTTGGCGAGGAGCAAGATAACAAGCGGATATTCGGGGCAGACAACACAATGGGGTTGTTTGTGGCGCTTTATCTCATCTTGCTGGCCTTTTTCATTATCCTGACGGCCCTCTCTACCCATGCAGCCTCCAGAGGGTCCCTCGCGATGGAAAGCGTGAATCGGACCTTCACCCGCGCTGGCGAGGCACAGATCGAAGACATCGACCCCAGGGCCAGTACGTTAGCAGCTGAAGACCCTGTGCTAAAAGCCATCCAGCAACGCTTCTTTTCAGAACTTGAAATACCCGGTCGCTTTTCGGAAGCCGGCGGCGGTGCCTTTGAAATCGAGTTTCCTGAACGCTATTTGTTTGAGCCTGGTGCCATCAACATCAGGCGCGATATGGCGCCTTTTATGGACCAGCTGATCATGGCCCTTGGTGATGTCAGTAGGGGCGGACGTCAGGAAGTCGCATTTTTGTTTGGTACCGGAGGTGGCGCGGTTGCACGCGAGATGACCCGCACTCAGGAGATCGCGGTGCGCAGGGCAGGTGCTCTCGCGCGGTACCTTCAAACGTCAGGCCTTGAGCGGGACGTTTTTACAACGGGGTTTGTTGGTATTCCTGAAGGCCAGATACTGGCGATTTTCAGCCGCACGCTTGACCGTAATGAGCGAAACAATCTGGGCGAAGGCGGAGGGCGCGATGGTAGTTAAGCTCCCGTCCGTGCGCACGAGCCGCAACCATGTTCCAGGCAACGCCTGGATGCTGACCTTTGCCGATTTGCTATCGCTGCTTTTGACATTTTTTGTCCTTGTCTTCTCCATGAATACCATCCAGTTCGAAAACTGGCAGGCGGTCGTGCGGACCATGAGCGATGAGTTCAATCCGAACAGGCCTGCCATCAGCGCAACCGAGCACACAGACCCTGCATCCGTTCTCAAGACCAAACCCAAGGGGCTGAGCCTCGCGTACCTTGAGGCGATTGTCTCACAACGCTTCAGTCAGATACCGCTTTTTGAAAACGGCCAAGTCTGGCGAACGGACGGCAAAGTCATTGTGTCTATACCGGCTAGCCTGCTGTTTGAGCGCAAAGACGCCATACCAAATGACGCAGGCTTCCGGGCGCTCCGAGATCTGGCAGGCGTGCTGATTCAGCTTAGGAACAAGATCCAGGTTGCGGGCCACACCGATCAGTCACCCGTTTCCAACCAGCTTTTCCGGTCTAACTGGGAGCTGTCACTGACACGCGCACGGGTGGTTGCAGGCATTCTCTCTGACGCCGGTTACCGTGAGCCGATGGCGGTGCTCGGGTACGCGGATACCAGGTTCAACCAATTACCCGGTAGCCTTACCCAACAGAGGCGTTATGATCTGGCCGAACGAATTGATATAATCATCGTTGATGAACGACGGGATAGAGGATTGTATGACCTTTTCTAAGTGGCGATATCTTTCTGGGGTTGCTGCGATCGCTGTCGCGGCAACATGCCTGTCGGTGCCGCCAGTCACGGCGCTGCAGTCCGTGCCTATTCAAGGCGCCCAGCAGGCCACCTTTGCCCGTCTCGCCTTCGCCATTCCTGAAAATGTTTCCTACAGTGTCGATCATCAAGGCCCGCAGGTAACCGTAACAGCTGACGGGACGATCAGTTTTGATGTCAGCGGCATCAATGCGAGCCAATTGCGGCAGGTCAGAAACCCGAGGGTGTCGAACGCCGGTGGGCAAACGACCGTCACCTTTAGCGTTCCCGCTGACGCAAACGTCCGTCACTTCCGGTCAGGCCAGTATCTTGTGGTCGACGTCTATTCGGAAAACATTGTCGCCGATGCTGTGCAAGATGAACTACAGACACCGCCAGCAACTTCAACTGCGTCGCAGCCAATCACGCAGCCCGAGCCACAAACGAGCGCTGAACCAGCTGGTGATACTGAAGACAATGGCGACACGAGCCAGGAAGCCAGTGCCCCGGCTTCAGACCAGACGGGAGATGGCTCGCCATCGGCCACTACAACGGAAGGTGCAGATGAGCCCCCGCAGCTTGGGTCGGATGACGGGGTCGCGCGAGATATTACCGTGCCGGAAGCTGACAAGGATGATAGCCCAGCCGCTGACGCGGTCGCCAGCACCAATACAAATGTGACTGACGTCTCGCCGGAAACACCGGCTATGACACCGCCGCCCGCACAAGACCTGACTGTGACGGGTGCTGAACCGGAAGGCGAACCAGTACCGGTTTCGGTCTCCGCCATTGAAAACGGCATAAAACTGCGGTTCCAGGCACCAGAAGGTGTCGCGGTGGCTGCATTTGAACGCGGCGGCTTCCTGTGGTTGGTCTTCGACCGCATGTTGGGCGTTCAGATGGCTGACCTGAGAAGAAATTCCGGAATGGTTGCGCCGCGTATCCGAAATATCGAACTGGTACCACACCGAGATGCGCTGGTGATGCGGCTGAGCATCCGGACGGACCAGAGCACGGTAGTGGAGAAAGACCGCAATGACTGGCTGGTGTCGCTCAAGGATACGCCGGCAAAGCCGCGCTTCCCACTGGTGCCTGAACGCAGAACCGAAGGCGCGCAAGGGCAGCAGGTGCATATTCCTGCAACAGACCTCGGGCGCAAGATTGAGGTTGAAGATCCGGCCGTAGGAGATTTGCTGGTTGTTATTCCAACGTTGCTGGAGGGCCGAGGCCTACAGCAGCAATATAGCTATGCCTCGTCGGAAGTGCTGGAGACATCGCAGGGCATTGTTGTGGTGCCGCTCTCGGATTTTGTGACGGTGGAACGCTTTGCCGACGGGGTTACCATTCGTTCGGCTGGCAATAACATCCTCTCGGCATCCAAATTGTCGCGCGGCACAGGCATCGGTGACCAGGTTACCGGTAACTTCAATAGGCTGATTGATTTCAGGGCCTGGCGTATAGGGAACGACTGGGAATATCGCAAAAACAAGAGCCGGCTATTGTATGAGCTTTCCTTGCGGCCAGCCAATGACCGTAACGAGGTGCGCTGGAAACTGGCCCGATATTACCTGGCCCACGGTCGGGGCGAAGAAGCGCTGGGCATTATGGAACGGATGCTGGATGAAGATCCGCTCCTGACGGAAAACAGCGAATTTCTTGCCGTGCGCGGTGTTGCGAACTTCAAGGCAGGCCGCCTTGACGAGGCTGCGGCCGATTTGTCCGCGCGGGGACTGGAAGCCGAGCAGGATGCCGAACTATGGCGGGCGCTGGTTGCCGAGGCACGCGGCCACTTTGAACAAGCGCTGGAGCATTATCGCCGAGGCAAGGACGTCATGGGCACCTATGACGACTTTGACCGTGCAGAGATCCAGTTGGCTGTGATCCGGGCATCTCTTGAACTTGGCAATATTGAGCAAGCCCAGCGGGAACTTGATCTGTTGAATGGCCTGTCGCTGACAAGCGAGCAGATTTCAGAGTCAGTTTTCCAAAGTGCCCGTATCGCCGAAACTCAGGGCCAACTGGATATTGCACTCGCCCAGTATGATGACCTGTCGGATGTGCCGCAGCGCTGGATTGCGGCGCGCGCGCGCTATGCCAGGATCAAATATAGCCTGCGCATGAATGACATCACAAACCAGCAAGCCATCGACCAGTTGGAGCGCCTGCGCTACGCCTGGCGCGGGAACAGGTTTGAGATCCAGTTGCTGGACGATCTTGCCGAGCTCTATTTCCAGACCAAACAATATCGGTTGGGGCTGGAGACGCTGCGTCAGGGCATATCCTATTTCCCTGATCTTGCCGCTGAACGCCAGATGATCAGCAGGTCCAGCGCCGTGTTTCGCCAGCTTTTCCTGGATGGGGATGCAGACAATATGACGCCGATTTCGGCGATCAGCCTTTATTATGATTTCCGCGACCTGACACCTCTTGGGAACGACGGCGACCTGATGATCCGCCGTCTGGCGTCCCGGCTGGTTTCTGTGGACCTGCTGGACCGCGCAGCTGAACTTCTCGAATATCAAGTGCGGGTGCGTACCGAAGGCGCGGCCAGGGCGGCAATTGCCGCGCGGCTGGCGCAGATTTACATTCTGGATGAAAAGCCGGAGCAGGCGCTGCAGATATTGCGCGGCACCAGGGAGCCCAGGTTGCCGCAGGACATTGAGGCCAACCGCCGCCATGTTGAGGCGCGGGCCTTGATCGAACTGGACCGCTTTGAAGAAGCCGAAGTAGTACTGGATGGTGACCGCGGCACCAATGCTGAGTATCTTCGGGCCGACATTTACTGGGGCGACAAGAACTGGTCGCGACTGGCCGCCACCGTTCGCCGCATCCTTGGCGATGGCTGGCGCCGGAATGAGGCCTTGAGCGACAAACAGCGCCTGAACCTGATCCGGTTGACGATTGCACTCACCTTCACGGAAGATCGCGCCGGTCTTATCGAGATGCGCAGGCGCTATGGCTTGCAGATGCGAGAAGGGGACTTTGCCAACGCGTTCGAGTTGTTGACCAACGATCAGGAGCTTTCAGGCCGTGAACTTGGTGCCATCGCCAGCCAGATTGCCAGTGTTGAAAAATTGCAGTCCTATATGCGTGAGTATCGGAATGACTTCTCCGGTCGGTAAGGCCCGTTTCTGGAAGGTAACATGGTGCTCGCAGGTGTGTGATAGTGGTGTTCCCAGATCGGCTGTTGTGGATTTGCTGCAGGCCAACAACCGGGAGCAAGATATGCACAGGCTGAGGCTGAGCAACATTTTTACGGCTTTCACCAAAGCGTGATTTTCATATTATTTTCAATTGGCCGGTTGTTCAGCGACTATGGGGCTACGCAGGCAGGCAAGGGTGCCAGCCACGACAAGAACCTGAATTTGATAAGGGAAGCAAAAGATGAAACTGAACCGTTTTGCCAAATCCGCAGTGATTACCACAAGCGCAGCAGCATTTGCCTTGGCCGCCGCCTCTGGCGTAGCAACAGCAGATGACAAGAAGGCCAAAAAGGAAAAGTGCTACGGTGTTGTCGCCAAGGGTATGAACGATTGCCAGACCAGCGCACACAGCTGTGCGGGCCAGGCCAAGATGGACAGCCACCCAGAAGAGTGGATCTATGTGCCAGCCGGCATGTGTGACCGTCTGGCTGGCGGCGCCAAAGAACCGAAGCGTTCCTAAAAACTGCTTGTGGCAGCGTTCGGTAAGTGTTTGGAGATAGCATGATGCATCCAGCATATATCGCTGCCAAAGGGTCCCGGAACCCGGTCGGCGTGGGCTTGAAGGCACAGCACTATGATGAGGTGCTGTCATCAAAGCCCGCGCTGGCTTTTTTTGAGGTCCATGCCGAAAACTACATGATGCCGGGAGGGGCTCACCACCGGTATCTGGAGGCGATATGTGAGAGCTATCCGCTCTCGCTCCACGGTGTGGGCATGTCACTTGGATCCGCCGACGGCCTTAATCAGCAACACCTGAAACAGTTCAAAGCCGTCGTCGAACGCTACAGGCCCTGGTTGGTGTCTGAGCATCTGGCTTGGTCGCGGGCAGGGGAAACCTACCTGAACGACCTGCTGCCGCTTCCCCTGACGCGGGAGAGCCTGCACACGGTGACAGACAATGTCAAAGCAATGCAGGATGCCATCGGGCGCAAGATACTGGTGGAAAACCCTTCCAGCTACCTGGCGTTCATGGACGATGAAATGCCTGAAGTGGAGTTCCTGACAGCCCTTGCCGACGCGACAGGCTGTGGCCTGCTTCTTGACGTCAATAATGTCTATGTGTCTGGCAAGAATATGGGGTGGGACGTTGCCAGATATCTTGATAGCGTACCGTCTTCTCTGGTTGGGGAAATCCATTTGGCTGGACATCTAACCCGCGAAGTGAAGGGCGAGACCATTCGCATTGACGACCATGGCCGGAAGGTCTGCGATGAAGTATGGGACCTCTATAAGGGCGTTATTGAACGGATCGGACCGAAGCCCACATTGATTGAATGGGATTCGAATATCCCGGCCCTGGCGGAGTTGGTGGGCGAAGCCGATAAGGCCCGACAGGTCATGGCGACTGCGGCTCCCTTATCCGGGATGGCGACAAGTGGTTGACCTGCGGTCCATACAGCAATCCATGGCGCGGACCTTGTTGGGACACGCCCCGGACACGCTGTTGACGTCGGCTATCAAGACGAGTGCGCTCAAGCCGGAAGATCGCCTGCGAATCCATCAGAATAATTACCGGGAAAGCCTGAGTGATGCGCTGTTAGGCCTTTTTCCGCTATGCACGGCTTTTGTGGGAGAGGTTTTCCTGAAGCAGGCGCTGCGCCATTTTGTCATGGACTGTCCGCCTGTGGAGGCAGCCCTCTACGGTTACGGCAAAGGCCTTGCTGCATTCCTGCAGACCTATCCGGCGGCCGAGACCGTTCCCTATCTGGCCGATCTGGCGCGCCTGGAATGGTATACGCACGAACTGGCGAATGTTGATGAAGTGCCGGCTTTCGATGATGTTGCCGCCGCTCAGGGCGCGCTTTATGCCGGTTTGAGGTTGAAGCTTCACAATAATGCTAGGCTGTTGTTGAGTGACTACCCCATCTATGATCTGTGGCGCGTGGCAACTGAGCAATGTCCGCCGGAAGACCTCAGCATGGAAAACAGCAGTCAGGCTGTCTTGCTGGTGTTGCATCAGGGTCAAGTTTTCTACCAGGTGTTGGATGAAGATATGGCTTGCTTGGTGACTGCGATTGAAAGGAATGAAAAACTCCCCACAGTCGCAACCGAGGTGCTAGAGGAATTGATTGACCGGGGGGCAGTGGCGCTCCCCGAAAATGGCCAATGAAGGTGAAGGTTTTGAACATGTTTTTGCAGAAAGCCCGAACAGGGTTCGAACGTATGGGAAGTGTATTCTTGTTGCAGGACTATGTTCTTTTGTTCTTTCGGGTCTGGACTGCAAAGATTTTTTACCTGTCGGGCCGCTCGAAAGCCGGTGAAGGTTTCCTGACGCCCTCGGACATGACGGTAATGCTGTTTGAGGATGAATATGACCTGCCTGTCCTTGATCCGGAGACGGCGGCTCAGCTGGCCCTTTATGCGGAAACCTTCCTGCCGCTGATGCTGATGCTGGGGTTTGGCGCGCGCTTCGGGGCAATGGGGTTGATCGGCATGACGCTGGTGATCCAGTTTCTGGTCTATCCCGGGTATTTTCCCGAACATGCAACATGGATCGCCGCCCTGTTGCCAATTGTGATGCTTGGGGCGGGCAGGGTTTCGCTGGATAGCCTGTTGGCGACGCGATCTGGCAAATAGGCTTATCACGAAATTTTGAAAAGGCAGGCGCCATTTTCGCCTGCTTTTTGTGTTTTTTTCCGTCGAATTGCTTTTTACTTAGAATGGAAATCGGTTAAGACAGACCGGAAGAGCTTCGCTTATTTTGTTTTAAGGACATGTCATGGATGAAATCGACCGTAAGATTCTGAACTTGCTTCAAAAAGACGCCACCTTGAGCACAGCCGAGATAGCTGAGGCCGTCGGTTTGTCCACGACACCCTGCTGGCGCCGGATTCAAATTCTGGAGCAGGAAGGCTATATCACGCGCCGGGTGGCCCTGGTTGACCGTAACAAGATCAATGTGCCTCTGGACGTCTTTGTCGCCATCCGCACCAACGAACATAATTTTGACTGGCTCGATGAATTTGCCCGCCTGGTCTGTGAATTCCCTGAAGTGGTGGAGCTTTACCGCATGAGCGGTGAGATCGACTATCTGATGCGCGTCGTTGTTCCTGATATGGCTGCCTATGATACCTTCTACAAGAAACTGATCAAGCGTGTGCAGTTGACGGATGTGAGTTCTTCATTCGCCATGGAGCGGATCAAATACACCACAGCCCTGCCGCTTGACTATGCCATCGAAAGTGGCCGCAGCCGCCGCAAGCGGGGCTAACGGTGGATGCCCGTTCGGCGGCTTCCGCGCCCAAACAGGAGATAAGGCTGGAGGACTATACAGCCCCGGCTTTTTCCATTGACCGTGTCGATCTCGTTTTTCGCCTATATGAAGACCATGCAGAAGTGGAAGCGCGTTCCATGTTCCACATGACCAGCGGAGCGGGGGCCGATCTGACGCTGGATGGTGGGCCGTATATGGATTTAGCGGCACTGGAGATTGATGGACAGCCGGTGGCCAAGGAGCAGTTCGTTAAGACCGCGGATACGCTGCAGCTGAAATCGGTTCCTGCGAGCTTTGAGCTTGGTGTGATCACGAAGCTGCGTCCAAAAGAAAACACCCGCCTGGAAGGACTTTATTTCTCCGGCGGTAACTTCTGCACCCAATGCGAGGCCGAAGGCTTTCGCCACATAACCTATTTTCCCGATCGTCCCGATGTGCTGACCCGCTATGTGGTCCGTATCGAGGCAGATAGAAAAAGCTACCCGATCCTTTTGTCGAACGGCAATCCGCAGGAAGGGGGTGACTTGGGCGGCGGCAGGCATTTCGCCGTTTGGGACGACCCGCACCCGAAGCCGTCCTATCTGTTTGCACTGGTCGCGGGTGACCTGGCGTGCCAGTCCGACAGTTTCCGTACGGCTTCCGGCCGCGACGTGGCGCTGAACATCTTTGTGTCCGAGCAGGACCTGGATAAATGCGACTATGCGATGCAGTCCCTGAAACGGGCCATGATCTGGGACGAAGAAGTTTATGGGCTGGAGTATGACCTTGATGTCTACAACATCGTCGCGGTGTCTGACTTCAATATGGGCGCCATGGAAAACAAGGGCCTTAATATCTTCAACACCAAATATGTCCTGGCCAGCCCTGAAACAGCGACTGATGCTGATTTCGACCATGTTGAAGGGGTGATTGGGCACGAATATTTCCACAACTGGACCGGGAACCGGGTCACTTGCCGTGACTGGTTCCAGCTCAGCCTCAAGGAAGGCTTGACCGTATTCCGGGACCAGGAGTTCTCGAGCGACATGACCTCACGGTCCGTGAAGCGCCTGGATGACGTACGCGTTCTCAGGATGCTTCAGTATCCTGAGGATGCGGGCCCGCTAGCACATCCTGTTAGGCCTGAAAAATACATAGAAATCAATAACTTCTATACTACTACGGTCTACAACAAGGGCGCAGAGGTTATCCGCATGATGCACGCCATCATCGGCGCTGAAGCCTTCCGTAAAGGCATGGATCTGTATTTCGAACGGCACGACGGGCAAGCTGCAACCTGTGAGGATTTCGCCGCAGCCATGGAAGACGCAAGCGGTGTGGACCTTGGTCAATTCCGGCTGTGGTATTCCCAGGCCGGTACGCCGCGGGTTGCCGCACGCCGTACACAGGACGGCCCGGACCTCGTTCTGACGCTGGAGCAGTCATGCCCGCCCAGCCCGGGTCAGGCGGTGAAACTGCCGTATCATATGCCGATCCGCGTGGGATTGGTGGGCCCCAACGGCGCCGAAATGACCGCTGAGCTCGAAGGGGACGGCACCTGGGGAGATGCTGACTGTGTGTTGAATCTGAAGGAGGCACGGCAGTCTTACCGCTTCAAGAATGTTCCAGAAGGGGCCGTGCCAAGCATTCTGCGCGGTTTCAGTGCACCTGTGGTGCTGGACCATGACCTGAGTGATGTTGAGCTTGCGTTCCTTGCCATCCAGGATAGCGATGCGTTCGTTCGGTGGGAAGCTAGCCAGGACCTGTACAGCCGCCATCTCGTAAAGGAGATCACCAGTGGCGGCGAAGGCAGTGTGCCTGAACCGCTGTTGCAGGTATTTGGCGGCCATCTCGCGGACCATGAGACTGATCCTGCTTTGGTCGCGGAACTACTGGCATTGCCTGGTGAGATCGCGCTCGGCCAGAAGCTGGAAGTTCTGATGCCGGAGCGGATCCACCGTGCCCGTGAAGTTCTGGCGAAAGCTATGGCCGTTGCCTGTTCTGATAAAATTATATCGCGTTATCATGGCCTTAATGCCGAAGGGGCGTACGAACAAACCCAAACCGCCAAGGCCAATCGGCGATTGCGCAATATGCTGTTGAGTTACATCGCATTGTTGCCGGACGGGGAAGAACTTGTGCGTCAGCATTATGCCGACGCGGACAATATGACTGACTGCATGGCAGCTTTGACCCTGATCTCGCACAGCGACTTCGATTGTCGGGACCAGGCGCTGGCATCGTTCTATGAAAAATGGCAGGCCAATGATCTTGTGGTAGATAAATGGTTCGCTGTGCAAGCCCAGAGCAAACGACCAGACACGGCATCAAGGGTTTGGGATCTGACCCAGCACAAGGCCTTCACGTTCAAGAACCCGAACCGTTTGAGGTCATTGATTTCAACATACTCCATGCTGAACCAAGTGCGATTCCACGGGGAAGACGGCGAAGGGTACCGTTTCCTCGCAGAAATGATCGTAAAGGTTGATACGCTCAACCCGCAAACCGCTGCTCGCTTGGTTGCACCTTTGGGGCGTTGGGGGCGCGTGGAAGACCCAAGACGTGGTCTGATGAAGGGGGCGCTGATGTCTGTCCTCAAGGAACCAAATATCAGTGATGATGTAAGGGAGCTTGTCGAAAAGTCACTGGCGTAGAAGGGTAGTGATTCGCGTAAAAAACGAAATTTTGACAGGCTGTCAACGGTCGTGTGACAGCCATGTTAAGGTTTGATAAACCTTTTCACGCTTTTTAGATGAAATAATTAGTCGTTGATTTTTATGCGTAATTGTCGGCCAAGACCTGTTTGAGAATTTGATTCTAGCCTTGATGGTCTAGGCGGCATGACAATGTGCTAGTGATCGAAATAGCTGCAATCTATAATGATCCCAGCCAATCACCAGAGAGAGAGTACAATGAATAAGAGTCCTGATCCAATTGACGTACATGTAGGGCAACGCGTCCGTGCCCGCCGCAAGATGTTGGGTTTATCGCAAACTCAATTGGGTAATGAACTGGGTGTCACCTTCCAGCAAGTCCAGAAATATGAGCGTGGTACGAACCGTATCGGTTCTAGCCGTCTTTTTAGAATGTCTACAACCCTAGATGTACCAGTGGCGTATTTTTTCGAGGGCGCTGAGACCAAACTGCCTGGCTACAATGCCGCGATCGAAGGAATGGACGAAGACGCGTTCGAGCGTCAGGAAACGCAGGAACTTGTTGAGGCTTACTATCGGATTGCAGACCCACGTATCCGTAAGAAAGTTCTTGGCTTGGCCCGTTTGCTTGCAAGTGGCGTTGACGAATACGGAATGTAAATTCCTCTCTGCTCGAGACTCTTAATCGAAAAGCGCGGCATGTTTGGGGGCCGCGCTTTTTTCTTGTTCTGCCACTGATGTGAAAGCTGTACCTAGGATTTCTTTTCCTTCCGCCTTTTGCGCTCGCGCCTGGCCAGATAAACAAGGCCAGGGGCCAACAGCAGGAACCCCGCAGGTTCGGGCACTGTGATACGAATAATAGCTGTGTCGAGGCTGGTCAGGATAAAGTCACCCGGCAGGAACAGGCGCCCGCCTGAGATCAGGTTCACAAACTCGCCGTTACCCAGCAGACTACCATCATACCGGACACGTAACGTTACGCGGTAGTTTCCTGCCGTTTCGAAGTTAGTGCCCGCACCTGTGTTAATACCCAGGACTTCAGTGCCGGTGCCAATTTCCTGGCCGTCCAAGAGCCAGACAAGTGTGAAAGCGGAATTGTCCGTCAAATTGCACAGGGCTTCGGCTTGGAAGGAAGAAGCGCATCCGTCGAGTGCGAAGTCTTCACCTAGCAATACTGTATCGTAGGTACCAGCCTCAGCCGCCAATTTCGGTGTGGGGGCTGGTGTTGGTTCCGGCGTTGGCTCAGGTGTTGGTTCCGGCGTTGGCTCAGGTGTTGGTTCCGGCGTTGGCTCAGGTGT